>JANOMD010000406.1:0-3048 GCA_031420135.1 Rhodoferax sp.
GAATCGACAAGGCGCCGGTGGCCATCACGCAGAATTGGGCGGTTGTGCGCAGTCCCGTGTCGGTGCACAAGTCCCAGTAACCCGTCTGCTCGTCGAAAACTGCCGTCTTGACGCGTGTGTTGAAGTTGATGTCACGACGCAGGTCAAAGCGCTCTGCCACATGCTGGATGTAGCGCAGGATTTCAGGCTGGCCGGCATATTTTTCGGTCCAAGCCCATTGCTGCTCCAGCTCACTTGAAAAGGAGTAGGAATACTGCAGGCTCTCCACGTCGCACCGGGCACCGGGGTAACGGTTCCAGTACCAAACGCCGCCCACGTCGGCCGCGGCCTCCAGCACTTTGACCGAAAAACCCAGGGCGCGCAGGCGATGCAGCATGTGCAGTCCGGCAAAACCTGCGCCGATGATGACGACGTCAAAACGTTGTGTTGGCTGCATCTGTGTTTCGGCGCCTCCAGTGCGTGGTGGGCTCAGGCCATTCGCCGCTCATGCTCAACCGTTTCCATCAGGAACGCGGCTGCCACGGAGGCATTGATCTTGCAGTCCAGCAGAATCGGGCCTTGCGGATTCTTCAACGCTGGGGCCAGCTTTGCCAATTCTTCGAGGGTTCGCACGGTGAAGGCTTCAAAACCAAACGCCTGGGCGATGGGCGCGAAATCGATGTCGGCAAACACCGCGGTAGACACCGGCATGTCGCGCATTTTGAGGTAGTGCAATTCGGCCCCGTACGCGCCGTCGTTCATCAAGACGATTACCAGAGGGATGCCTTCGCGTGCAGCGGTTTCCAGCTCGCTCAGGGTCATCAAGAACCCACCATCGCCGACGAACAGCACGGTGGTGCGGTCTGGCGTGCCACAGGCAAACCCCAGGGCTGTGCCAAAGCCCATGCCGATGGAGGCAAAGTCCACCGTGTTCTTGATGCAGTCCGGGCCAGGCACATCGATGTAGGGCATGATTTGCAGGAAATTTCCGGCGTCATAAACCGCATTGCGATTGGTGGGGAGAAGCTCATTCACTGCCATTGCCAGTGACCTCGGGTCCATGGTGCGGGCGGTGTGGGCGCTCTGGAATTCGGCAGCCAGGTCGATCTGGGCCAGGCGTTGGCGGCTGTCTTCGGTGTAAAAAAGTTTGTCGGACGCAGGGCGCTCGGCGACCGCTTCAAGCAGCTGTTCGGCGGCGTCTTTGGCATCGGCAATCAGTGCTACGTCGGCATGGAACGAGCGCCCGATGTTGGCGGAGTGGACATCCACGTGGATGACAGGCGCATGGCCCGGCAATGAGGTGCCAAAACTGGTGGTACGCTGATTCAGGCTTGCGCCGAAGGCCACAATGCAGTCGGCTTGGTCAATCAGCCTGCGCCCGGGGGCATGGGAAAACGACCCGACGATGCCGACGTTGTAGGCGTGGCCACGAAACATGTCTTTTGCTTTGAGCGTGGTGGCGAGCACCGCGCCGACCTTTTCTGCCAGTCGCTCAATGGCCTCAGCGGCTCCGGCGCGATGCGCTCCTAAACCAACGACGAACAAGGGTTTGCGGCTTTTTTGCAAAAGGCCTGCCGCTGCTTCAATGGCTGGGACACGGGCCAAATTGCGCTGCACCGCCAATGGCGCAGCCGGCGCAGGGACACCCATGGGGCCGGGGTAGTCTACCTGGCCGAATTGCACGTTCATGGGCAGCAGCAAGGCAACACAACCGCCATTGCGGGTGGCGCCAATGGCATTGGTCAAGGTCAGCCGGGCGCTGTCTGCGTCGCTTGCCAGAAATGTTTTCAACCCGGTCGCTGCAAACACGCCCATCACGTTGAAATCTTTGGTGTCTGCCTCGGCACCGCCCATGGCCAGCGGGTTGAGCGAACTGGCACCGAAGATCAGCAGTACTTTGGAGCCGGTGCGCTGCGCATAAGCCGCGCCGTGCATGCCGTTGGCGGTGGCCGGGCCGCGGCCAATGATGGCCACGCCGAGTTTGCCGCTGCCGGCTGAGTAACCTTCAGCCATGGCGATGGCATTGTTCTCGTGCCGGGCTGCATAAAAGCGCACGCCAATGGCGTCAAGCGTGGTGACCAACAAGGCGGTGTCGTCGCTCATGAGGCCAAAAACGGCTTCAATGCCATGACTTTGAATGTCGCGCGCAAGCGCCTCATAAACCGGCAGTTTGCTGGTTTGGCCCGGTGCCGGGTTCGGGTGCATATCTGTTGATGTCATTGTGTCTTCACAACTGGGTGATTTTTGAAATCGGGAACTGGTTCGGGCGGCTTTGGAAAGCGCTACTGGTCCGTTTGAGCATCGAAGTGAGCCGTGCCAGACACCTCTGAGGGGTCGGGCGCTTCAGGCCTTTTGGTCTTTTCTGGCTGCGTGCTTTGGTCAAGCCGCAATGGCTACTTCGGCATGGCTGTCGGTGCCCAAATAAGCCGCAATCACCGCTTCATTGGCCTGCACTTCCTGCGGCGTGCCTTCGGCAATTTTTTTGCCAAAATCAAGCACGACGATTTTGTCGGAGATGTCCATGATCACCGGAATGTCGTGCTCCACAATCAGGAAGCTCATGGCGTATTGCTGGCGCACGCGCTGGATCAATTCGGTCATCGCGCTTTTTTCCGGGGCGCTCATACCGGCCATCGGCTCATCGAGCAAAACCAGCCGGGCTTTTTGCATCAGGGCGCGCGCAAACTCAACCTGCTTCTGGCGACCATACGGCAACTCACCCGGCAAGACATTGGCCAGTTCAGGCATGCCCAAAAACTCAAGCACTTCGTTCGCGGAAACGATTGCGGCACGTTGCTCAGCGCGGGCGCGGGGCGTGAGAAATGCACCCTGGAGCAGGCCACTGGAGCCTTGGCGATAGGCACCCACCAGCAGATTCTCCATGACCGTCAAACCGCCGAACAGCGCCAGGTTCTGGAAGGTGCGCGCGATGCCATGGCGTGACACCTTGTGGGCGGCTTCACCGGTGATGTCGGCCCCGTCAAACGCCACCTTCCCGCTGGTGGGCGTGTACATGCCGGTGACGCAATTGAACAGGGTGGTTTTACCGGCACCGTTGGGTCCAATCAG
>JANOMD010000407.1:0-7673 GCA_031420135.1 Rhodoferax sp.
AAAGTCGATGCCGCCAGCGGGGCCATTGTCGGCGCAGAGGCGCTGGTGCGATGGCAGCACCAGGCGCGTGGTTTGGTGCCGCCAGACGAGTTCATTGCGCTGGCCGAAGAGACCGGGCTGATCCTGCCATTGACAGACTGGATGCTGGAGTCCGCGTGCCTCAGCCTGCGTGCGTGGTCGGATGCCGGCTTGCACCAGGTGCCGCTGTCGGTCAATCTGGCGGCCTCCAGCTTCACGGACGTGACACTGGTCGCAAAGCTCGATGCCTTGATGCACCGCCACGGCCTGTCGAGCAGGCGTTTGACGCTGGAGATGACCGAGACGATGTTGATGGGCGACGTGGCGTCTGGGGTGACTCTGCTGGAGACGCTGCGTGCCAGGGGCTACCAACTCTCGCTGGACGACTTCGGCACCGGCTATTCGTCGCTGGGCTACCTGAAGTGCTTCCCGATGGATGAGTTGAAGATCGACCGGGCGTTCATCACCGAAGCGGCGCGCGGGGGTCGTGACGGCGCCTTGGCGGTGGCGATCATCACGCTGGGAAGGGAACTCGGTCTGCGGGTGGTGGCCGAGGGCGTCGAGACGCCGGAGCAGTCGGCGTTTTTGCTGCGCCATGGCTGCAATGTGCAGCAAGGTTTTCTGTTTTCCAGGCCAGTGCCCGGGGACGCGTTTGCGCTAATGCTGCGTGAGCGCTACATCGTGCCACCACACGCCCGCAACGCTGTTGCGGTTAGGTGAACGGATGTCCGTTCCAGGATGGCGCGCGCCCCAACAGTCCCCCAGTTTTTTTATGACTTGCTTGCGCGCTACTGTCTCAAGACCTACGACGCGATAGGTGATTCCATTTCTAAATCATTCGTGAAGGTTGTTGCACCTCCTAGCCGTGCTACAGCACTGTCTTCGTCGGCGCGCCTACTTCACGAATAAGTTAGAAACGGAATGACGTGATAGAGCGCGCGTGCGAATTCGAGTCGTAAAGGCCTTGTCACAATTTGAATGCAGATCAATATATGATAATTAAAGACCTGACCCTGTGACCGTGCTTGACCGTGCTATGACCGTGAAAAATCAGCGGCTCGCCACCCAAATTGGGGTCGGATCCCAAATTTTCTCGGCTTAACGCCGACTCTGCGGGGGCTTCGCTGCGCGAATCAGAAAAATTGCGATCCGACCGCAATTTCGCCTACTGCAGCAATCGGGTTGCCGCGCCAGATGACATGACAATACGTCTTCCTGCACTTTCTATGAACCTCAACACCACTTTTCACAGATGACGCAACAGAACCCTTTCGCCTCTGGAAGCAGCCGCTGGCAATTCTGGATTGACCGGGGCGGCACATTCACCGATTTGGTGGGCAAGCGGCCTGATGGCTCTTTGGTCACGCACAAGCTGCTGTCTGACAACCCCGAGCACTACCAGGACGCAGCGGTGGCGGGCATTCGCCATCTGCTGGGGTTGAGGCCTGGTGAGCCGGTGACGCCCGAGCAGGTGGAATGCGTGAAGATGGGCACCACGGTGGCTACCAACGCGCTGTTGGAGCGCAAGGGCGAGCCGACGCTGCTGGTGACTACGCGCGGCTTTCGTGATGCCTTGCGCATTGGCTACCAAAACCGGCCGCGCCTGTTCGACCGCAACATCGTGCTGCCCGAGTTGCTCTACAGCGCCGTGGTGGAGGCGCATGAGCGGGTTGGCGCGCAGGGTGAGGTGGTTGAAGCGCTCAATGAAATACTATTAAAACAGGAGCTAACTAGTCAATATATACGAGGGCTACGTGCTGTTTCTATCGTTTTTATGCACGGATATCGCTTTTCTGACCATGAAAAAGCGGCAAGTCATATCGCCCGTGATATTGGATTTACGCAGATCAGCACCTCGCACGAAACCAGCCCGATGATGAAGTTCGTCAGCCGGGGTGACACCACGGTGGTGGATGCGTACCTGTCGCCGATCCTGCGGCGCTATGTGGACCAGGTTGCGGCTGAAATGCCGGGCGTGAAACTTTTTTTCATGCAATCGTCCGGCGGTCTGGCAGACGCGTGGGCGTTTCAAGGGAAGGACGCCATTCTGAGCGGCCCGGCCGGCGGCATTGTGGGCATGGCCAGAACGGCTTCGCTGGCGGGGCACGACAAGGTGATCGGTTTCGACATGGGCGGCACTTCGACCGATGTGTCGCACTATGCGGGCGAGTTTGAGCGCGAATTTGAAACCCAGGTGGCCGGTGTGCGCATGCGCGCGCCGATGATGGGCATCCACACCGTAGCCGCGGGTGGTGGCTCCATCCTCAGTTTCGATGGTGCCCGTTTTCGGGTCGGGCCGCAAAGCGCAGGTGCCAACCCCGGCCCGGCCAGCTACCGCCGGGGCGGGCCGCTTGCCGTGACCGATGCGAATCTGATGGTCGGCAAAGTGCAACCGCGCTATTTCCCGAAAGTGTTTGGCGCGTCGGGCAAAGAAGCGCTCGACGACGCAGTGGTACGCGGAAAGTTTGACGACTTGTCCCGCCAGACCGGACGCAGTGCCGAAGCAGTCGCTGAAGGATTCATCAACATTGCGGTGCAACAGATGGCCAACGCCATCAAGAAAATTTCGGTGGCGCGCGGTTACGACGTGACCCGCTACATGCTGCAATGCTTTGGCGGCGCCGGTGGGCAGCATGCTTGCCTGGTGGCCGATGCGCTGGGCATGTCGCGCGTGTTTGTGCATCCGCTGGCAGGTGTGCTTTCGGCCTATGGCATGGGGCTGGCAGACCAGTCGGTGATCCGCGAAGCGTCGGTTGAACTCAAGCTCGCGCCAGAGGCCATGGCCGGGATCACCGCCCGGCTGGATCAGTTGGCCAGCCGGGCCCAGGAGGAGCTGGCGCGTCAGGATGTCGCCCGTGCCGGCGTGCGCACGCAACGGCGGGTCCATGTGCGCTACGACGGCAGCGATTCGGCGCTGGTGGTCCCGTTCGGCGATGTCAAGGCGATCACCGCGGACTTCGAAGCCGCGTACCGGCAACGCTTTGCATTCCTGATGCAAGGCAAGGGCCTGGTGGTGGAGGCGGTGTCGGTCGAGGCGGTGATTGCAGGCGACGCGCCGACGCAGATGCGTCACCCGGTTCATGCGCCGCGCGCGGTGCCACGCCGCGAGACTGTGAGGATGTACTCGGGCGCAAAGTGGCATGACGCCGCCCTGTTGGTTCGTGAAGACTTGCGGCCGGGTGACACCATTCCCGGGCCGGCCATCATTGTCGAGAAAAACGCCACGACCGTCGTAGAGCCGGGTTGGGAGGCCACGTTGACGGCGCTGGATCACCTGGAACTCGTCAGGCGGGTGGCGCGTGATGTCGAGTATGCGGCAGGCACCACTGCCGACCCCATATTGCTGGAGGTGTTCAACAACCTGTTCATGAATATCGCAGAGCAGATGGGCCTGCAACTGCAGAACACCGCCTACTCGGTCAACATCAAGGAGCGCCTTGACTTCAGTTGCGCCTTGTTTGATGCAGCAGGCAACCTGATTGCCAACGCGCCCCACATGCCGGTGCATTTGGGCTCGATGGGCGAGAGCATCAAAACCGTCATTCAGGAAAACTTGGGCAACATGCAGCCGGGCGATGTGTTCGTTCTGAATGACCCCTACCACGGTGGCACGCACTTGCCGGACATCACCGTCATCACACCGGTTTACCTGGCAAAGTCCGGCAGTGATCAACCGCTTTTTTATGTCGGCTCCAGAGGCCACCACGCCGACGTGGGTGGCACCACGCCGGGCTCGATGCCGCCGTTTTCCACGCGCATTGAAGAGGAAGGCGTGCAGATCAACAACGTGAAACTGGTGGTGCAGGGCGTGCTGCAGGAAGCAGAGATGCTGGCGCTATTGCAAAGTGGAGAGTACCCCAGCCGCAACCCGGCGCAGAACATGGCTGACTTGAAAGCGCAGATTGCTGCGAACGAAAAAGGCCTGCAGGAACTGCGCAAGATGGTGGATCAGTTTGGCCTGCCGGTGGTGCAGGCTTATATGGGACACGTGCAGGACAACGCTGAAGAATCGGTACGCCGTGTGATCACGCATCTGAAAGATGGCAGGTTCACCCTGCCGCTGGACAATGGCGCGCAGATCCAGGTGGCGATTCGGGTGGATGCGAAAAACCGCAGCGCCGAAGTTGACTTCACCGGCACCTCGGCGCAGCAAATCAACAACTTCAACGCACCGACGGCGGTGTGCATGGCGGCGGTTCTGTATGTGTTTCGCTCGCTCGTGAATGATGACATTCCGCTCAACGCGGGATGTCTGAAACCGATCAGGGTCATCATCCCGCCAGGCAGCATGCTGAACCCGAACCCGCCCGCGTCGGTGGTGGCAGGCAATGTGGAAACTTCGAGCTGTGTCACCAATGCCCTGTTTGGCGCTTTGGGTGTGATGGCGGCGAGCCAGTGCACCATGAACAACTTTACCTTTGGCAATGCGCGCTACCAGTACTACGAAACCATCTCCGGCGGTTCAGGCGCAGGGGCAGTGTTCGACGCTGCGGGGCATTTGACGGGCGGCTTCAACGGCACCAGCGTGGTTCAAACCCATATGACCAATTCGCGCCTGACCGATCCGGAGGTGCTGGAGTTCCGTTTCCCCGTGCGGCTGGAAAGCTATGAAATTCGCAAAAACTCAGGCGGAGCCGGCCGCTGGCATGGCGGAGACGGCGGCGTGCGGCGGGTGAAGTTTTTGGAGAACATGACGGCGGGCATCCTGTCCAATGGTCGCATCCATGGCGCGTTCGGGCTGCAAGGCGGCCAGCCCGGCCAGGTCGGCATCAACCGGGTAGTGCGTGCCAACGGACAGGTTGAGGCGCTTGCCCACATCGGGCAAACCGAAATGCAGGCCGGGGATACTTTCGAAATTCACACGCCGGGTGGCGGTGGTTTTGGCGAGCCGGTGCAATAGGGAGCAGCAGCAGCGCCGGGTTTAGCTGAATCAATTTACAACGTCAGGATCGTGCAGCCGGTGGTCTTGCGCGCTTCGAGGTCGCGGTGCGCCTGCTGCACGTCGGCCAGCGCATAACGCTGGTCAATGCGAATCTTCACCGCACCGCTTTGCACCACGGCAAACAGTTCATCCGCCATGGCCTGCGTGGTTTCGCGCGTGGCGATGTGGGTAAACAAGGTCTGGCGGGTCACGTAAATCGAGCCCTTGGCGCCCAGAATGCCAGGCGCAAACGGTGCCACCGGTCCGGAGGCGTTGCCAAAGCTGGCCATCAGCCCGAACGGTTGCAGACAGTCCAGCGACTTGTCCCAGGTGTCTTTGCCCACCGAGTCGTACACCACCTTGACGCCCTTGCCCCCGGTGATCTCTTTCACGCGGGCCTGAAAATCTTCTTTGGCGTAATTGATCACGTGCGCGGCACCGTGCTCCTTGGCCAGCGCGCATTTGGCGTCTGAACCGGCCGTGCCAATCAGTTGCAAGCCGAGCGCCTTGGCCCATTGGCAGGCAATCAGGCCCACCCCACCGGCAGCCGCGTGGAACAGCACGAAGTCGCCCGCGTTCAAGCCGCCTTGGGGCAGGGTGCGCTTGAGCAGGTACTGCGCGGTGAGGCCCTTGAGCATCATGGCCGCACCGGTGTCAAACGAAATGGCATCGGGCAACTTGCAGACACATTTGGCCGGCATCACGCGCACTTCGCTGTAGCTGCCGGGCGGGTTGCTGGCGTAAGCGGCGCGGTCACCGGCTTTCAAGTGGGTCACACCAGCACCAACGGCTTCGACCATGCCCGAGCCTTCCATGCCCATTTGCAGCGGCATCGCCAGCGTGTACAGGCCACTGCGCTGGTAGATGTCAATAAAGTTCAAACCCACGGCTTTGTGGCGGATGCGAATCTCGCCGGGGCCCGGCTCGCCGACTTCTACTTCAACCATTTTGAGTTCTTCGGGGCCGCCGTTGCGGTCAATGCGGATGGCTTTGGACATGGATAGATTCCTGTTGCGTTGTTGAAATGGTGAGGCGCGATGCAAAGCGCCGTGCAGAGGCTGGCTTTGTGCTGAATTCTAATCTCCCGCCTGCGCGGGTTGCCAGCTGTAGAGTCGCCCGCGTTGCTATGTCAAGGCTGTGTCAAGTTACAGTCAGTTCATGAATCAACGCCTCACACCCGCCACCGCAGCGTTGCTGGTGGTCCCTCCGCTGCTGTGGGCGGGCAACGCTGTGGTGGGCCGCATGGTGACCGACCTGGTGCCGCCCATCACGCTCAACTTGCTGCGCTGGGTGGTGGCTTTTTTCCTGCTGCTGCCATTCGCATACGGGGTGCTCAAACCAGGCAGCCTGTTGTGGCCGAACTGGCGGCGGTTTGCGCTGTTGGGCCTGTTGGGCGTGGGTTGCTACAACGCCTTTCAATACATGGCACTGAAGACCTCCACGCCGCTGAATGTGACTCTGGTCGCGTCCAGCACGCCGATTTTCATGCTGGGCATCGGAAAGCTGTTTTTCGGCCAGGCCATCTCGGCACGGCAAATTGCTGGCGCGGTGTTGTCGATTGCCGGCGTGGTGCTGGTGCTGTGCCGCGGACAGTGGGATTTGCTGATGCAGTTCAAGCTGGTGGTGGGCGACATTTACGTGCTGCTGGCCACCCTGGCCTGGGCCTGGTACAGCTGGTTGTTGAGTCGCCCGGTGGACCCGCCCGCGATTCGCGGCGACTGGGCCTGGTTTCTGATGGCGCAAATGGTTTTTGGCCTGGGCTGGTCAAGCCTGTTTGTCGGCGGTGAATGGGCGTTGACGCAGGCGCACATCATCTGGGGCTGGCCACTTGCATTTGCGCTGCTTTTCGTCGCCGTGGGCCCTGCCATTCTGGCCTACCGCTGTTGGGGCATGGGCATCCAGCGCGTAGGGCCGGCCGTGGCGGGCTTCTTTTCAAACCTGACCCCGCTGTTCGCGGCGGTGCTTTCGGCCGCATTTCTGGGTGAGTTGCCGCAGGGCTTTCACGTCGCCGCGTTTGCGCTGATTGTGGGCGGGATATGGGTGTCGTCACGCAGGGCGTAACTTTAGGGGTAAGGCAGGGCTGGCTGTGCGTACAATAACATACACCATTAACATACACCGCAACCACTCTTTGGAATCGATACTGAAATGCAGCGCTCCCAAATTTACCTCTCCGAGTCCCATCTGAGTCATCTGGCGGTGTATGCACGCTCACGCGGCACCACCCAAAGCGCGTTGATCCGAGAGGCACTGGACGAGTACCTGGTACGCCATGCGCCGGTGGACAGGCGTGCGCTGCGTCGCCAGGCATTCGGTGCCTGGGCGCCCAATGAAAATGCGCCAACGCTTGCGCAATTGCGCAGCGAAGAGCGTCATTTTGACGCTCCAGTCCCACGAAAACGGTAAACGCTGTGGCGACTACCCGCAAGCCCTGCCTGCTTGACACCGACGTGTTGATTGACTATTTGCGCAAGCGTCCGAAGGCCGCAGCGGTGTTTGACAAGCTGCCTGACGACTGCGCCGTTTGCGCCATGTCAGTTGCCGAGTTGCATGCCGGTGTGCGTGAAGGCGCTGAGCGGGATGCCCTCAACACACTGCTGAGCAGTTTCACGCTGGTTGAGGTCACCGCAGAAATCGCGGCTCAGGGAGGCTTGTTACGCCGGGACTGGGGCATGTCGCACGGTGTGGGCTTGAATGACGCGCTGATTGCTGCTACCGCTTTGCATACAGGGCG
>JANOMD010000408.1:0-2514 GCA_031420135.1 Rhodoferax sp.
ATCGCGCCTGACTCAAAAACCCGGATCGGCGCCAGTCCGCTGTGATCGACCAGCGCCGGGATCTTGGAGTTTGGATTGGCTGAAACGAAACCGCTGCCGAACTGGTCACCGTCATGGATCCGGATCAGCCAGGCGTCGTACTCTGCGCCAGGGTGCCCCGCTGCCAGCAGCTCTTCCAGCATCACCGTCACCTTGACGCCGTTCGGCGTGCCCAGCGAATAGAGCTGTAGCGGATGTCGCCCAACCGGCAGTTCCTTTTCATGGGTCGGGCCCGCGGTCGGGCGATTGATGCTGGCGAAGCGGCCACCGCTTTGCTTGTCATGAGACCAGACCTTGGGCGGCGTGTAAGAGGAAGAGTTGTCCATGGAGAAGGCAGTTTGTCGTAATTGAAGCCTGTTAGGCGAGGGTTATAGGCGCATGGTACGCGGATCGCCGTCAATTGAAGTTTGATCCATGCTGCCGATGTTGGCTGTCCCAGCTTTAGAAGACTGGAATCCTAGCGCTGAGCGGATCTTCCGGCTTACATGCAGGGGCAACTGAAATCGACAGCAGGAGTCAATTCTGCATTGGCGCCAACCGACAGTCAAAAAGTGGGCTTCTCAACGGCTTACCTCCATCGTCAAGTGCAACTACATCCTCGGACATTTACCAGTCGCCCCAAAATCAGGCCACCCGCCCAGCACGGTGACAGTGCGATGTGAGCGGGCTTTGAGGTGGAATGCGCGCGGTGCTTTGGGTGGCGTTTGACAAAATCACAAGCGGAAGCTTGACCGATTTTTCGCTCTCGCGTGTGCTTTCACGCCAAAACCGCAGAACATTGCGCTGTCGCCGTGTTGGGCTCCCCCGCTACCCAATATCCGGTGTCCGGTGCCAAGTTGATATTTGCAACAAATTTTCAACGTGTCTACAATGTAGAAACTTTCCAAACTAACGGAACAACCATGGAAGCAGTCATCAGAAAATGGGGCAACAGCCCTGCCGTGCGGCTCAATTTGGCGGCCATGAAAGCTGCGGCTTTTGACATTGAGCAGCATGTCACCATCAAGGCATCCAAGGGCCGAATCGTGATCGAGCCCGCAGAAAGACTCGACTTCAAACTGAAAGATCTTGTGGCGGGCATCACACGAAAAAACGTCCATGACGAAGTCGATTTTGGTGGGCCTGTCGGAAGGGAAGCGCTTTAATGGCCACCCGTCGCAGCTACGTGCCGGACACGGGTGATGTGGTGTGGCTTGGATTTGACCCGCAGGCAGGCCACGAGCAGGCCGGGCATCGGCCTGCGCTGGTGCTGAGTCCTGCGTTGTACAACGGCAAGTCGGGTCTGATGGTGTGCTGCCCGTTGTCCACACAGGTGAAGGGCTACCCATTCGAAGTGGCGGCACTGGTAGACGGCCAGCCGGGCGTGGTGCTGTCAGACCAGGTGAAGTCGCTGGACTGGAAGGTTCGCCGTGCCAGGAAAAAGGGGACAGTCCCAGAAACCGTGGTCGCCGAAGTACGGGCCAAAATCAAAGCCCTTCTGCTGATCAAATAGCAGGAATTTACAAGAATAATAGCGCTTGTTCCTCTGCTGAACCAGCAAGTCCATTCGATTCAATTTAGAAAGCAACCCCATGAAGACCAAAGCCGCTGTCGCCTGGAAATCAGGCGAACCCCTCACCATCGAAACCGTGGACCTGCAAGGCCCCAAGTTCGGCGAAGTGCTGGTCGAAATCAAGGCCACGGGCATTTGCCACACCGATTACTATACGCTCAGCGGCGCCGACCCCGAGGGCATCTTCCCGGCCATTTTGGGCCATGAAGGCGCAGGCATTGTGGTCGATGTCGGCCCCGGCGTCACCACGCTGCAAAAGGGCGACCATGTGATTCCGCTGTACACGCCCGAATGCCGCCAATGCAAGTTTTGCCTGTCACGCAAGACGAATCTGTGCCAGCTGATTCGCGGCACGCAAGGCAAGGGGCTGATGCCCGATGCCACCAGCCGCTTCAGCCTCGACGGCAAGCCGATCTTCCACTACATGGGCACCTCCACCTTCAGCAACTACACGGTGGCACCCGAGATTTCACTCGCCAAAATCCGCAAGGACGCACCATTTGACAAGGTCTGCTATATCGGCTGCGGCGTGACAACCGGCATCGGCGCGGTGCTGTTCACGGCCAAGGTCGAAGCGGGCGCAAATGTGGTGGTATTTGGCTTGGGCGGCATTGGCCTGAACGTGATTCAGGGCGCAAAAATGGTCGGCGCCGACAAGATCATTGGCGTCGATTTGAACCCCGCGCGCGAAGCCATGGCGCGCAAATTTGGCATGACGCATTTCATCCACCCCAAGACAACTGAAAACGTCGTTGACGCGATTGTGCAGCTCACTGACGGCGGCGCCGACTACAGCTTCGAGTGCATCGGCAACACCACGGTGATGCGCCAGGCGCTGGAGTGCACGCACAAGGGCTGGGGGCGCAGCATCATCATCGGCGTGGCTGAGGCGGGTGCGGAAATCAGCACGCGACCGTTTCAGT
>JANOMD010000409.1:0-2793 GCA_031420135.1 Rhodoferax sp.
CGGCGCGCAAGCTCAACCGACCATTGCGATGGGTCGGCTCGCGCAGTGAGGTGTTCCTGAGCGACTGGCATGGCCGCGCGCTCACGCTCGACGCCCAGGTGGCGCTGGACGCCGATGGCCGTATTCTGGCCATGCGCTTCAACGACCAGGCCGATCTGGGCGCTTACAACTGCTATTTCAGCACCTTCATTGGTGCCAAAAACCTGAGTGTCACCATGGGTGGCGTGTACAAGGTGCCCGCGCTGTACATGGAATCGGAATTGGTCTTCACGAACACCGTGCCCATGTCGGCCTACCGCGGTGCGGGCCGCCCCGACATTGCCTATGCCGTCGAGCGCCTGATTGACTATGCCGCGCACGAACACGGCTTTGACCCGGTGGCCCTGCGCCGCCTCAACTTCGTTCCGCTGGCAGAGTTCCCGTTCCGCACGGCCAATGGCACCCTCTACGACACCTGCGATTTCGCGCAGGTGCTGGACCGGGCACTGCAGCTGTCTGACTACGCCGGCTTTTCAAAACGGCGTGCGGCGTCTGAGCAAAGCGGCAAATTGCGCGGCATTGGCCTGGCCACTTACCTTGAAGCCTCCGGTGCGGGAGGCGCACCCAAAGACCAGGTGCAGGGTGAATTCTCAGACGCGGGCGTATTGAACGTTTACGGTGTCACCGGCGCTTCCGGCCAGGGGCACGAAACCTCGTTCGCACACATCATCGACACCACGCTCGGCCTGCCAGCAGAGCGGGTGCGTTACCACGCGGGCGACCCGAGCCGCAGCATGGTAGGCAACGGCACCGGCGGCTCGCGCACGCTCTACGGCGCGGGCAGCGCCATCAAGGACTTGTGCCTGAAAATCATCGCACAGGCCAAACCCCTGGTGGCCCAAATCTGGAAATGCCCAGAAGAAGAAGTGGCCTTTTCCGCAGGCAACTGGCAACGCCTGGGTCGGCCAGCCCAAGCTTTGGCGATGGGTGAGTTTCTATCCAGCTTGAAGCCCGCTCAATTGAAGTTGCTGCAAGCCACGGGAGAAGCCCAGTCTGGTTCCACCTATCCCAACGGTTGCCACATCGCCGAGGTTGAGATCGACCCGCGCAGCGGCGTCACCGAGGTGGTGAACTACACCGCCATCGACGACCTGGGCACCGTTATTTCGCCACAACTGGTTGAAGGCCAGGTGCACGGCGGCGTGGTTCAAGGCTGGGGCCAGGCTTTTTGCGAAGAGGTGGTGTATGACAGCAGCGGCCAGTTGCTGTCTGGCTCGCTGATGGACTACGCCATGCCCCGTCTCGGCTGCCTACCCGCCATGCAGCGCGAAACCCTGGCCGTGCCCACCACGCTGAACCTGCTGGGTGCCAAGGGCGTAGGTGAATCCGGTTGCACCGGCTCGTTGCCCGCTCTAGCCAACGCCATGATGAGCGCGCTGCGTCCGCTGGGCATTCACGCCATGGACATGCCCTTCACCTCGGCCAAGGTGTGGGCGGCAATTGAGGCGGCCCGCAAAGTCTGACGCGGCATCCCGCGGCGGCTGGCGGTAAGCTTGGTGTTGTCAGCGGATAAACTGCTTGACGTAGTCCTCACCGAGCCCCACCGCCGCATAGTGTTTCGCCGCCGCCTCGATCTTGGTGAACACGTCTTCGTGACCGACGGGCTTGCCCTCTTCATCCAGGTAGGTGTAGGCACCGGTGACGTGAAACCAAGTCATCATTTCCGGCACGTCGTCGGGCACGTACAGCGTGTGCACCTCGCCCGGCACTTCGTGCGCATACGAGCCCTCGGTGGCAGTCCAGTCGTGCTCCAGGTAATACCAGCGCCCTTTGAGCACCAATGCATGCACCGGGCCATCGTGCCGATGGCGCGACAACACGCCGGTCTTGCGAACCCGCAATATGTTGACGAAATAGCCCTGCGTGACATTGAGCATCAGCGGTCGAAACGACACGTTGGGAGCCTGCGTGACCCATTCGCGTTCGTCGTCCGGCAAAGCGTTGGGAACGACCAAGTCCTTGACGGCAAAACGCGGAATGGGGACATCGAAGCCGACGAGGTGGGATGGGTGGGTTCTTGCGGTTGATTTGGACATGCTGAAAAATCGGTTGTGGGCAAACAAAACGCCCATCTTACAGTGCCTTGAAGCCATGTTTCGCTTCTGAAACACGATTCAGCGCCAGTTCAGCGCGCTTGAAAACTCGCCGAAATACTTGGCCAAATTGTGAGAGCTGGCGGCTTGCGGGCGGTTGATCAGCCCGTCGCTACTGGCGTGCATGAAATACTTCGGCTTCCAGCATGATCGGCGCGAGGATGCTGGGACGACCCAACAGCCAATTGGCAATCTGTCCCCATAGCTGCGGCGCTTGCGACAATTCGTTCATGGTTTTCACATTCTTCACGCTGGTGACGAACCGCACCGCGAAATGATCGCGCAGATTTCTTCCAAGGCCGGGCAAATCGTGCACCACTGGGATCCCCATGCGGCGCAACAACTCTGCGGGACCGACACCCGACAGCTGCAGCAGCTTCGGCGTGTTGATGGCACCGCCACACAGCAGCACCTCGCGCCGTGCCAACACCACCTTTGCAGTGCCCAGTTCCGTCCCTTTGACATAGCGCACGCCCACCGCCCGCGTCCCGTCGAACACGACCGAAATGGCACGCGAGTTCGTGCGAATGTCCAGATTGCGCCGGCTTCTCGCGGGCCAAAGGTAAGTGCGTGAAGTGCTCATGCGCCAGCGGCCGGAGATCATTCTCTGGTAGTAGCCGACGCCGGCCTGCGTCGCACCGTTGTAGTCAGGATTGCGCGG
>JANOMD010000410.1:0-10853 GCA_031420135.1 Rhodoferax sp.
TGGATTGGCGGTTTTGCCACCGATGTAGCCCGAGGTGGTTGACAGTACGCCGGGCAGCTTGTCAAAGTCTGATTCAACACACCAGAAGCACCCCCCCGCGAAGATGGCCTTGGCGGTCGTGGTGGCAGCGGCCATGGGCGCTATTGCAGCGGGCGCTGGGCTGGTTTGGGCAAAAGCCTGCACGCCCGCCATTGCTGTTGCACCGAGCAACATCAGTTTGCAAGCCGACCTCAGAAGCCGACGCAGCGCGGCAGCGGCAGGACCATCGACTGAAGAATGGGAGAGTTGGAGAATGTTCATGGTTTAAAGCTCGCTTGAACGATGCGGATTGCAGATATCAGGTTGCAGGTTGCGGGTTCTGGGTTGCGGTTGTGCACTACTTTGCACTTGGTCGCACTGCCGTGTGAAATCTTTCATCACTTCAAAAGCGGTTTGACCCGAATGCCAACCACAGGTTCCCAAGGCAGGGCAGTGGCCACGCTGTCACGCCTGAACTCCAGGTAGTTTTCTGCCTATCGGCTTCAGGTAGCGCTGCATAACTCTTCGTGGAATCGTGTAGGTCCGGGTCGGGATGGGCTGCAGACTGCCCGAGTCCGGCCTATCACGAACCGCGAGGAGTCATGCAGAGGTTCCTTCAATCGCCCAAGTCAATCACCCCCGCCAGACACAGGTGGTCTGGCGCTTCATAGCCGCTAATCACCACCACGCGTGCAGCCTGGCGGGCGATGCCTTGCAAAACTTCGGTCAGGTACCGGATGGACGGCTTGTCCAGTGCGGCAAACGGATCGTCCAACAGCGCGACGACGGCGTTCGACGCCATCGCCGCGGCCAGCCAGACCTTTCGTTTGGAGCCGGTTGACAGCATGTAGAGCGGCTTGTGCAAAAACTCTGTCAATGACAAACCTTCGATCAGCGCAGACAGACGCTGGTCGTCAAAACGGGGCCAGAAGCCGCGCTGCTGTTCAAAATAGGCACTTGCCGAAATCGCGTCAAACGCCGTGCAGCGCGGGTCAACCCAAAATATGGCCCGTCGGCAAACCATGGCTTCGTCGGCCAGATCAACGTCCTGCACTTGCCATGGCAAGTGCACCCGGCCTGATTGCGGCTGCAAATCGCCTGCCAGCAGTCGAAGCAGCGTGGTCTTGCCACGGCCCTCGCCACCTTGCACCAAGGTCACGCCGGCGCGAACCACTGCCTGAAAATTGGTGAACAACGCAAGCTTTGGTTGGTTGAAGCACAGGTCGGCGACCTTCAGTACAACCGGCGGGTCCTGTCTGACAAGTACGACTGGTTGGGCTACCGGTTGGGCGATTGGAAATGTGGGGGCCATAGATATTTCAGCGCCAGATAACGCGTGCAACACTGCATTAGATCCGCCGCGTAACGCCCGCCCAATAGGGTTCGCGCAGTTTGCGTTTGAAGATCTTGCCGGTGTCTTCGCGCGGCATGTCCGCCTGAAAGGTGATGGTTTTTGGCACCTTGTAGGCGGCCAGCCGGTGTTTCAGAAAGAGTTGGACATCGTCGGCCACCAGCGTGACACCGGCCACGGGTTGCACTGCGCAAGCCAGTGCTTCGCCAAACTCAGCATCCGGAATGCCAAACACCGCGCAGTCCACCACGCCCGGCATCATTTGCAGCGCTGCTTCAATTTCGGCTGGGTAAATGTTCACGCCGCCCGATATCACCAGATCGGCCGAGCGATCCACAATGAACAGAAAACCATCCTCGTCGATGTAGCCAATGTCGCCCAGGGTCTTCAGGCCATTGCGCTCCATTTTTTGGCGTGCCGCGTCATTGCCGATGTAGCTGAAATCTGCATAGGCCGGCTGGTTGACATAAATCAGGCCTGCCGTGCCCTGCGGCATTGGGTTGCCCTGCTCGTCCAGAATGGCAATGGTTGTGCCGGGCAGCGGCTTGCCGGCTGAGCCCGGCTTCTGCAGTGCTTCATGGCTGTCCAGACGCGTCATGTAGCCCAGCTCACTGGCACCGTAGGCTTCGTAAATGACAGGGCCCCACCACGCGATCATGGCGCGCTTCACATCCGGCGGGCACGGCGAGCCGGTGGACGCCACAAAGCGCATCGAACTCAGGTCATATTTCGCACGCACCTCTGCGGGCAGGCGCAGCATGCGTACATACATGGTGGGTACCAGGTAGGCGTGGGTGATGCGGTGCTCTGCAATCATGCGCAGGGTGTCCTCGGCATCAAACCGCGTCTGGATGAACAAGTGGGCGCTTTCCTGGGACGCACCGATCGAATACGAGTTAGGCGCACTGTGGTACATCGGCGCGCTCACCAGCGCACGCATGGCAGGCTCAAAACCCAGGCAGTAGCGAAGGATCTCCAGACTCCGTGCGGCCTGCTGCAAAGTGGCTGGGGCGCGGCGAATGCCTTTGGGTTTGCCGGTCGTGCCCGAGGTGTAAAACATGGCGCCACGCGGCGCACTGGCGCCTGTCGCCGGCACTTGGGTCGCATCGCGAAACGCAGCCCAGGCGCGAACCGGAGCCAACTCGCCAACAGCCACTTCAGCCCGATGATCGCCTTCAGGCAGGGCGACCAATGTTTGAACCCCGTCCAGCACCAGTCCGGTGGACCCGTCCAGCAAACCCTGTAGCAGGCCTGCGTCGGCAATGAACACTTTGGCGCCGCAGTCGTTCAGGATGTACTGCACCTCGTCGGCCTTGAAATGCCAGTTGATTGGGCACCACTGTGCGCCGATCCAGCGCGTGGCCAGCATCACCTCAAGCAAGGCCGGTCCATTGCGCATCATCATCGCCACCACATCACCCTCGCCCACGCCTGCTGCACGCAGCGCCGTGGCGGCGCGCTGGTAGCGCTGGTAAAAGGCCTCAGGGTCCAGCCGCTGGCCCTCAAATTCGACGGTGGGTTTCATTCAACGCATTGCGTAAAAAGATGGACCTGCAACCAGCGCTCAAACCACCATCGGTGTTGCCGCACCGTCCATGCTGACGATGGCACCCGTGACGTAACTGGCGCAGTCTGACGCCAGGAACAAAACCATGTTGGCGATTTCCTCAGGCAAGGCCAGGCGCCCCAACGGCACGTTTTTGGCGGCGCGACGCATGGCTTCATCAACGCTGATGTGGTCCAGCCGGGCGGCGGCCTGCAGGCCTTCCACCAGCCGGTCGGTCACGGTGGCGCCGGGGTTCACGGCGTTGACGCGCACGCCACGCGGACCATAGGCGGCAGCCAGGCCGGCGCTGACCAACATCAGCGCGGCATTGGCGGCACCGCCCGCAAGGTGAATCGGACTGGCCACCTTGCCACCTGCGCCAATGATGTTGACGATAGCGCCCTGCCCGCGCAGCGCCATTTTCTTGACCACCAGATCCATCATGTGGATGTAGGTGAAAAATTTGGCATCCATCGCGTCGTGCCAGGCCTGTGCATTGAGCTCATCGGGCGGTGTGCGCCGCGCAGCACCGGCCGAGTTGACCAGCACATCAACTTCGCCATGCAATTGCTCGGCCTCGGCCAAAGCATCGGCAGCCTGTGCGGCGTCGCGCAAATCAGCGGTCACCGTGCCAATCCGGTCGCCGCTTTTGGGCATGTCCGTTTGCAATTGCGCCACACCATTGGCCAAATTGGCGGGGCTTCTGGACACCAGCGTGACGCGCGCACCTTCCTGCAAAAAACCCCGTGCGCAAGCCAGCCCGATGCCTTTGCTGCCGCCGGTGATGAGCACGTGCAAGCCGGTCAATTTCAGGTTCATGATTTGCCGACCATTTCAAAGTCAATAAAGCCGCGTTCCACGTCGGTCGATGTGAGCTTGACGCGAACCTTGTCGCCGACATTGGGCGGCGGGTTGGGCCCGTGCAGCCGACCTTCGCACGGCGGTGAAAACACCCGCACCCAGACACCCTTGTCCGAGCTGCCGGTAATGACGCCGTCAAAGCGCTCACCTGAGCGCCCCTGCAGCAGCAGGGCCGCTTCTGACTTGCGCAGTTGGCGCTCCACTTTTTGAGCCGCTTCTTCCTGGCGGGTGCAGTGCTCGGCCAGGTGCGCCAGTTCGGCGTTGGAATAACTCGCTGGCTTGCCCAACAGCGCCGACTTGACCAGCCGTGATGTGATCAGGTCCGGAAACCGCCGGTTCGGCGCGGTGGAATGGGTGTAGTCACGCACCGCCAGGCCAAAGTGCCCCATCGGCACCGTGCCCGGCGTTTGCAATACGTATTCGCCGCGCCCCATCAGCTTGACGATGACCAGCGACAGGTCAGCAAAGCGCAGCGGGTCGGCAGCGCGCCTCCTGGCCAGAAAAACCTCCAGCGCTTTGGAGTCCGGCTCGGGCGGCAGGTCTTCGCCATACTCCTTGGCAACGCCCACAATGCGCAGCCAGCGCTCGGGCGACCGCACCACCCGGCGCAGTGATGGGCTGCCCCGTGCCGCCAGAAACCGTGCGGTGCAGCCGTTGGTCGCAATCATCAATTCGGCGATCAGGTCACGCGCCCGGTTTTGCGGCTGGTTGCGGATATCGACCACGCGGTCGCCGTCAAACATCGCACGCGGCTGCATGCTTTCAAATTCCAGCGCACCTGCTTCGCGCCGTCGCGCGCCCAAGGCCTGCGCCAGCGTGTCCTGAAGGCGCAGTTGCGCGTCCATGCCGGGCACCCGAGCCGCAGCGGCAGGCAGCGCCGCCGTGCCGTCGATCCAGTCGCTGACTGCGTCATAGGCGAGCTTGGCCTGGTTGTGAACGCGGGCGCGGTAAACGGTAGACCCGGCCAATGACGCATCGGCATTGAAAATCATCTCGTTGACCATGGCCAGGCGGTCCTGCTGCGGGTTCAGCGAGGTCAGGTCGGTGGACAGCCGCTCGGGCAGCATCGGGAAGATGCGCGCCGAGGTGTAGACCGAGGTGGTGTTGGCCTCTGCATGGTGGTCAATCGCCGAACCCTGGTGCACCAGCGCATCGACATCGGCAATCGCCACCCAGACTTTCAGGGCACCACCGGGCAAGGCCTCGCACGCGCTGAGCTGGTCCAGATCGCGCGAATCGTCGTTGTCAATCGAGCACCACAGCAGGTGGCGCAGATCCGGCATTTGTGCGCCATCTGGCGGCTGCTCGATCGGGCCCTCGAACTGCGCGAGCTGGCGCTTGGCATTGGCCGAAAATTCGGGCACCAGACCGCGTTCGAGCATGGCGTTGACTGCCAGCCGTTCAAGGTCGGCGCGGGTGTAGTGGCGGCGGTTTGGCATGGTGTGAGTGTCTCGCTGGTCAGCTATTCAACAACTTGCTGGGCATTTCCTGCAATGTAAGGGGAACATGAATATGCTACGTAATACATAGCAAACTATCTATAAAACACGAGAGCTATAGGCATTTTTGATCACTTTTTTTGCAAATTTGCGGTATTTTTCGGTTAAAATTAACCTCCAGGTTAATTTTTTTCAAGTTGCAGGTACCAGCACTGACTTCAAAAAACGCCCGATGTCGGCGATTTCCTGTGGGTGCACGCTGTGCGGCATGGGGTAAGTGTGCCACTGCACGGCGTAACCCAGCTGCGCCAGTGCATCGCGCGAGGCTTCGGCGCGGCTCAAAATCACCATCGGGTCTTGTTTGCCGTGGCCCATGAAGATCGGCGTGGCCTGGTTGGCGGCACTGCGCTCGGCGCCGACGCTGTCAGCCAGCGGCAAATAGCCTGACAGCGCAATGATGCCGGCCAGCTTCTCGGGATACCGAAGCCCGGTGTGCAGCACCATGGCGCTGCCCTGCGAGAAACCGGCCAGCACGATTTTGGCGGGCGCAATGCCGCGCGCCACTTGGTTGGCGATCAGCGCTTCAATGGCCCCTGCCGAACGGCGGATGCCCGCCGCGTCTTCACGCCGCACCAACTCCGACCCCAGAATGTCGTACCAGGCCGGCATGACGTAGCCGTTGTTGAGCGTGACGGGAATGCTTGGCGCATGCGGAAAAATGAAACGGATCGGCGGGCAACCGGCCAGGTCAAGCTCGGGCACCAGACCGGCAAAATCGTTGCCGTCGGCGCCCAGGCCGTGCAGCCAGATGACCGCTGCGGTCGGGTTGGGCGCGCTTTCAAGCTGGATATGGGGCAGTAGTGGGAGCAATGCAGGGGTCATGGAAGTGTTGGCAGGAAATTGATGGGAATTGAACGGGCAAGCGGCAAATATAGCAACGCCGAAGAGGGATCTGCGGCAAACCCTAAAATTCAACAAAATTTCAGGCAAGGGTTGATGACTATTTTTCACGATGATGATGCGGCTGTGAATGCCACAGGCTACTGCAAAACGGCGCTGGCCGTGCTGCTGCTGGCGTTGGGTTGCGGCGCCTTGGCGCAGTCCGGCCCGGGCAAGGGCGTGCTGCTGGTGCAGCGCATTGACGATGTGCTGTATGGCGTGGATCCGATTTCACTGGCGCCGGTGGACCGCCACCATGTGTCTGGCGTGCTGGTGCGCGTCAATGCCAACCAGCCCAGCCCGGCCCTGGGCTACAGCCATTTCGTCGCGGACTGCCGCCTGCCGCTTCACTTCGCAATCCTGTCAACGGCCACTTCGCCACTGGACCTGACGCCCCAAGGCGCGTCGGCCAGGGCGCGCCGGGCGGCGGCCTCATCTGAGCTGGCCAGCGCCGTGTTTGTGAAGACCCACATGCTCGACGCCAGCCGCACCGCCGCCGAGTTCGCCTGTGCCAGCGCACAACTGCCGCAGCGCGCGGTTCAAATTGCCAGGGACCTGTTTGAAAACGGCGGCCCGGCCGACATGCGTCTGGCGCTGTGCGACCTGCAACCCAATGGCGCCACCCTGATCCGCGAAGACGTCAAGGTGCGCTTTAGCGATTCGGAGAAAGTGGTCGCTGTCAACAACCAGTGGATGGGCACCGGCACTGTGACCGATGCCGAAATCAGCTTTGGCAGCGGGCCGGTCCGCTGGCGCATTGACCGCAACACCGCCGAAGCCAGTCTGGTGAGTTCAACCGGCAAGGTCATTTTCATGGGCTCGTGCATGGCAGCCACCAAGCCCTGAAGCAACGATCCTGAAGCGACGCTCCCGAGGCCGGTCTCTGCTCAAGTGCCGTAACGCACCAGCCACTCCTTCGACAGCGCATCCACCCAGCTCGCATGCGGCTCGGGAATGGCGCGCATGACCTTCTCGACCTGGCCCGGCAGCGACACAGCGGCAAAGCGCTCGCGCTCGGTGGCGGGCAGTTTGTCGATTGCCAGCACGGTTGGGTCGCCCCACTGGGTGATGTCGGCTTTGCGCGCCTGCGCCAATGGCGACAGCAAGAAGTTGGCCACCACCTGCGCGCCTTCCTTGGCGCTTGCATTGAACGGGATCGCCAAAAAATGCGTGTTGCCGATGGTGCCGTTGGCGAATTGGTAACTGACCACGGACTCCACCAGGCGCTTGGCGGCAATCTCGTTGGCGGCTTCGTTGGGGTTGAAGGTGAAGGCCAGCAGCAGTTCGCCATCGCTCATCATCTGGCGCATCGCCGCAGCGTTTTGCACAAATTGCTTGCCCCCGCGCCACAAATGCGGGTGCAGCGCGTCCAGGTAGGCCCAAAGCGGCGCGGCGGCCCTGGCCAGCGCCTCCGGCGTGACCGGCTGGTACAGGGCGGCCGAGTCGGCGTTGACTTCCACCAGTGCCTGCTTGATGAAGGTCATGCCGTGAAAATTGGGCGGGCGCGGGTAGGTAACGCGCCCGGCATTGGCCTTGGCAAACGTCAGCAGTTCGGGCATGCTTCTGGGTGGCGCGGGCACGCGTTTGCTGTCAGCAAAAAAAGTAAGCTGCGCCATGCCCCAGGGCATCTCCAGCCCTTGCACCGGTTCAGAAAAATCAATCCGTGTTGTCGGCTTGCCCACCACATCCACATACTGATAACTCGGCAGGCTTTCCGCAAACGGACCAAACAGCAGCGCCTCGCGTTTCATGGCCAGGAAGTTTTCGCCATTGATCCAGACCAGGTCAACCGTGCCGCCCGACAGTTTGCCGGCGGCCTTTTCACCGCGCACACGCTTGACTGCTTCGACCGTTTCGGTGACCTTGACGTGCTCCAGCTTCACGCCGTAGCGCTTTTGCACCTCTGCCCCGGCCCATTGCAGGTAGCTGTTGATCTTGTCGCTGCCCGCCCAGGCGTTGAAATACACCGTCTGGCCGCGCGCTTTGGCTTCAATCGCTGGCCAGTCGGTGCCGGTTTGCGCCAACAGCGGGCGCGCCACACCGGCCGCCGCCGCCGCGCCCAGCAGGGCCAGGGTCTGGCGGCGGGAGATTGATTTTGTGGCGGCGGTTTTTGGATTCAGTTTCATGGGTTGGATGCGAAGTTAAAAGCAGAAAAAAAGAACCTGAAGCGTGCGCAATCGGCTGCGCGCAAGGTGACAACGACTAGGCTTGGTCGGTCAACCGGCGCAATTATTACGCCAGCAGCGCCTGGGCGAACTCACGGGCGCTAAAGGTCTCAAGCTCTTCGAGCTTTTCACCCACGCCAATGAAATAAACCGGGATCGCCCGCCCCCGCGCAATGGCGGCCAGCACGCCGCCTTTGGCGGTGCCATCGAGCTTGGTCACGATCAGGCCGGTGAGCTGCAGTGCATCGTCAAACGCCTTGACCTGGGTCAGTGCGTTTTGGCCGGTATTGCCGTCAATCACCAGCAAAATTTCGTGTGGAGGCAGCGCGGCCGCCACGCTTGCCATTGCCGGTGCTGCGCTGCCCCCCGCGGGGGCTGAGCCGGCTCGGGCATCTACAACACCCGCCTTTTGAATCACGCGCTTGATTTTTTTCAGCTCGTCCATCAGGTGAATTTGCGTCGGCAGGCGCCCTGCCGTGTCCACCAGCACAACATCCTTGCCGCGCGCGCGCCCGGCGCTGACCGCGTCAAAACTCACGGCGGCCGGGTCGCCGCCTTCCTGGCTGATGATCTCTACCGTGTTGCGGTCCGCCCAGACCGTCAACTGCTCGCGCGCGGCTGCGCGAAAGGTGTCGCCCGCTGCCAGCAGCACGCTGGCGCCGTGGTCCGCCAAATGCCGCGTGAGCTTGCCGATCGACGTGGTTTTGCCTGCACCGTTCACACCCACCACCATAATGACGGTGGGCTTGTGCTCGCCGATGACCAGGGGCTTCTCCAGGGGCGCAAGCAACTCCGTCAGGCTGGCGATCAGGGCATTTTTGAGGGCAATCGGGTGTGTGATGCCGCTGGCGGCAACCTTGCGACGCAAATCCGCCAGCAAGAACTCGGTGGCGGACACGCCAGCATCGGCCATCAAGAGCGCGCTCTCCAGGTCTTCATACAGCGCTTCGTTGATTTGCGAGCCGCCAAACACGCCCGAAATGCTGGACGCGGTTTTGCCCAAACCCGCTTTGAGCTTGTCCAGCCACTTCTGGCGCTCAGGCGGCACCTGCGGCGCAAGAGGAATTTCGATGGGCTGCACCAGCGCCCGCCCAATCATGGAACCGGCGGCGGCTGGCGCGGCAGGCGTGGCGGCTACCCTGGCATGGACGGCAGCATCGGAAGGCGCTTTGGCGGTCTGGCTGTCAAGGGCAGCTTCGGCTGCCGGGCTGGCAGCCGGCAAGGCAGGGGCGACAGGCGGGGTGGGGACAAGTTTTTTCTTGAAAAAGCTGAACATTGGACGGGTTCTTAGAATCACAGCATTCTATGAAACACCTCATACCCTTTTTTGCGCACCGCCTCGCCGGGCTGGTTTGCCTGGCCGCGAGTCTGGGCGCACAGGCCCAGACGCCACCCAGCGCGACGCCAGTGGCCCAAGTCACCCAATTCGCCTTGTCCAATGGCATGACGGTGATCGTCAAGCCCGATCGGCGTGCTCCCACGGCAGTCCACATGCTTTGGGTGCGCGTGGGCTCGATGGACGAGGTCGATGGCACCTCAGGCGTCGCGCACGTGCTTGAGCACATGCTGTTCAAGGGCACACCATTGGTTCCCGCGGGCGAGTTTTCGCGCCGTGTGGCGGCCCTGGGCGGGCGCGAGAACGCCTTTACCAGCAAGGACTACACCGGCTACTACCAGCAGATTCCGGCCAACCGGCTGGAAGAAGTGATGAAGCTGGAGGCCGACCGCTTCGCCAACAGCCAGTGGAGCGATGAAGAATTTGCCAAGGAGCTCGAAGTGGTCAAGGAAGAGCGGCGCATGCGCACTGACGATGACCCGCATGCCTTGATGGGCGAGGCCCACCAGGCTGCTGTTTTTGTGGCATCGCCCTATCGTCGCCCGATCATCGGCTGGATGAACGACCTGGAAGCCATGACGCCCAATGACGCGCGCGATTTCTTCAAGCGCTGGTACGTCACCGCCAATGCCGCGATTGTGATTGCCGGCGATGTTGACCTGGCACAAGCCCGTGCCTGGGCCGAAAAATACTACGGCCCCATTCCGGCGCGGCCGGTGCCTTCCCGCAAGCCGCGGGTGGAGCCCGAACAAACCGGACTGCGCCGCCTGGATTTCAAGGCCCCGGCCGAGCAGTCGCTGGTGTCGATGGCCTACAAGGTGCCCAGCCTTGAGCCACTCGGGCCGGTCGGCGAGCAACTGTCAGACACCAGTGCCGACGCGCTGGCCCTCACCGTCCTGTCGGCCGTGTTGGACGGCTACAGCGGTGCGCGGCTGGACCGGGCGTTGACGCAGGGCCCCGACCGGGTTGCAGACAGCGCTGGCAGCTACAACGGCCTGTGGGGCCGCGGACCGCAGCTCTTCCTGCTGGAGGGCGTGCCGTCCCAGGGCAAAACACCAGAGCAGGTCGAAGCTGCCCTGCGCGCGCAGATCGCCCGCATCGCCAAAGAAGGCGTGAGCGAGGCCGAGCTGAATCGCGTCAAAACGCAGTGGATCGCCAGCCAGGTTTACAAACTGGATTCAGTCGTGAACCAGGCCAA
>JANOMD010000411.1:0-2117 GCA_031420135.1 Rhodoferax sp.
TCGATGATTTCAACACCCGTTGCGTCCTTCCACAACTGGCGCGTCTTATCCGGCAGGTTCTCGCCAGCGCTAACGCACAGCCGCAGGCTGGGCGTGCCCAGCGAACTGGCAAAAGCGGCCATCTGGCGGTAGTAGGTCGGCGCGGTGTAGACAATGCTCGCACCGACCCGTTTCACCAGCTTGACCATTGCTTCCGGCGTATTCGGAATTGAGGGGTAGTAGACCGAGGCGCCAGCCCACATCGGAAAGATCAGCAACCCGCCCAGGCCGAACGTGAACGCCAGCGACGGTGAACCCATGACGATGTCATCAGGCCGCGCTTTCAGCACATGGCGGGGCCATGCCTCACATGCGGCTAGCAGGTCCCGGTGTGTGTGTACCACCGCTTTGGGCTTGCCTGTCGTTCCCGATGTGAAAGCCAGCATGGCGATGTCGTCGGCCAGCAGTTCAACGGGCTTGAAATTCCCATTCTTGCCAGATGAAATGGCCTCCAGAGAGTCAGCGCTGCGCATGCCGCTGAACGGCACGATCGGGCAAGGCGCACCAAACTCTCTGCGCGCGGTCTCAAGTTCGTCCAGCAGACTCGCATCGCACAGGGCCAGCGCCGGCCGAGCCTTGGCGAGAATCTCGCCCAGCTCTTTCGCGCGAAGCAGAGGCATGGTGGCAACCGCGATGAGACCAGCGTTGACCACGCCCAGCCACGCCAGCGCCATTTCCATTGAGTTGCCGCCGCGCAGCAGAACGCGGTTTCCCGGCACCAGCGAAAAATCCTCGACGAGCATCTGAGAAATCCGGTTCACGCGCGCAAGGGCTCCGGCATAACTCAGCGTGACGCTGTCAGAGCGAAGAAACGGTCGATCTGCGTGCCCGCTGACGAATGCCTTGTGGAAAAGTACCTCGACCAGATTGGATTGGTCAGGGATTTGTAGTTCGGGCAACGGATACACCCGCCTGGGCCATTGCTCCAGCGATGGAAGCCGGTCGTGTACAAAGCGATCCGTCTGCGCCGTGCGCGTTGCTGATGCAGTCATCGCAGCACCGCCATGCCGATGATGAGTTGCTGAACTTCAGTCGCGCCCTCGTAAATGCGCAACGAACGGATGTCGCGGTACAGGCTTTCAACCTTGCTGCCGACCTTCACACCCAGGCCACCATGGAGTTGCAGCGCCATGTCGATGACGCGCTGCGCATTTTCTGTTGCTGTCATTTTTGCCATGGCTGCGGCAACCGTCCGTTCATGCCTGCCTGCATCTTCAGTCTTCGCGGTGTTAGTGCGGCTCGGTGACTGGCTTTCGTCGCGAAGCCAGGCGGCGCGATAGGTCAATAGCGCGCCGGCGTCGATGAGCGCTGCCATTTCCCCAATCTTCGCCTGCGTCAGCTGAAAATCAGCCAGCATCTGCCCGAACATCTTCCGCTGCTTCGAAAAATGGATGGCCTCGGCCAGCGCCCGCCTAGCCATACCGGTGGCTGCACCCGCCACCGAAGCGCGGAAGATGTCGAGTGTTTGCATCGCCAGTTTGAAGCCACCATGCAGCGCGCCCAGCTGACAGTCTGCAGCCAGTTGGCAATCAGAAAATTTCAACGTAGCCAGCGGATGCGGCGCCATCACCTGGATGTGTTCGCTGCTGTCCATGCCCGGCGTATCAGCGTCGATGATGAACGCGGTAATGCCGCGCACACCAGCATCCACATCGGTTTTAACAAACGTGACATAGAAGTCTGCAATACCGCCGTTGCTGATCCAGGTTTTGCTGCCGTTGATAGTCCATGACGCGCCTGTCTGCAAGGCACGGGTTTGCATGGCCCCCGCGTCCGATCCCGCGTCGGCTTCGCTCAAGGCAAACGCCGCAATTTTTTTGCCACTGGCGACCCCTGGCAAATAAGCCGCCTGCTGCGCCGGCGTTCCCGCCAACGTGATCGCGCCGCTGCCCAGCCCCTGCATGGCAAACGCAAAATCAGCCAGCGGTGAATAAAAAGCCAGCGTTTCACGAATGACCACCAGCGCCCGCGAGTCCAGCGTTGCAAGCGCACCGCCTAACTCGCCATCCGTACCAGACGGCACACAGTAGCGCAGCCATTGACCTTCGCCCAGCAACTGCACCCACTGCCTGCAGGCC
>JANOMD010000412.1:0-6465 GCA_031420135.1 Rhodoferax sp.
GACAGCAAGGTATCTGTACCGTCAATTTTATTGGCCTCATGGTCTTTGATCAGCCGCTCGACAACGTTTGGACGAAACAGCCCTCTGGCCACTATCACCTCGGGCGCCAGAACCCTGCGCAGCATCGGTGCCAATTCACGCTTTAACCATGCCCCCATCGGCGTGCCGAACCCGCGCTTCTTCCGATCCAGTATGTCCGGCGGGAGCATGTCTCTTAACGATTCTTTGAGAACATGCTTGAGCCGACCGCCACGAACCTTGATTGACGCTGGAATAGAGGCCGCAAGCTCCACCAATTTATGGTCCAGCAAAGGCACTCTGCATTCCAAAGATACCGCCATGCTCATCTTGTCAGTCAGCATCAGCAAATCGTCAGGAAGCTGGGTCTGCGCGTCGACTGAGAACATCCGATTGAGATCGTCCGTATTGCCTGCCATTGCAAAAGCACCGGCCAGTGGGTCCGCCGCATTGCTATCCGGGTGCATCATCAACGCAGCGACCGTTTCCCGATCAAGCACTTGCAGGTAACTGCGATAGCGGTCATCGGCGGACAATTCAGCCGACGCAAGAAAGCCTTTTGCCAACCGAATTGAATTCAACAGGCCTGAGTGCCGGTCGGCCGGCAAATGGCGGGCGAACGATGCAGCACCGTTTCGCAGCCACTTTGGCAGTTGGCGATAGCGATCCGCATAGTGACCGCCAAGATAACGACGGTAGCCGCCAAAGAGCTCGTCACCACCGACACCAGACAGGATGACTTTCACGTCCTGCCGCGCAAATTCCGATACCAGAAAGGTCGTTATGAACGCCGTATCCGATAGCGGTTCATCCATGTGCCAAAGCAGTTTTGGCAGTAAGCCTACAACATCGGGGCGAACCAGAATTTCCCTGTGTTGGGTTCCGAAAATATCCGCCACGCGACGGGCGAACGGCAATTCGTTGTAGAGCGCCTCGGCCTTTCCACCTTCAAAGCCAATCGCATAGGTGCGAATAGGCTGGGTTGAATGCTTCGCCATGAACGCCACGACAGCACTTGAATCAACACCGCCCGAAAGAAACGCGCCGATGGGTACGTCACTGACCATCTGCATGCGCACGGATTCTTCGACCTGTGTCCGTACGGCGTCAATCCATTGCCGCTCTGAGAATCCGTGCTCAATCCGCTGAGGAAGCTGCCAGTAGCGCCATTCGCGTACTTTTCCGCCCTCAACCGCCAACAGCGTCGCGGGTGGAAGTTTGCGAATGCCTTTGAAAATGCAGCCTGGTGCCGCAACATAGCCCAAATGCAAATAGCTTGCAACGGCACTGGTGTCGAGTTCGGCGCTCGCACCGGGAAGTGCGAGCAAAGCCTTTGCCTCTGTTGCAAATGCCAGTTGACACCCATCCTGCATAACGTAAAGAGGTTTCACGCCAAGTCGGTCACGGCCAATCAGCAATCGTCGGCGACGTGCATCCCACAGCGCGAAATCAAACATGCCGTTGAGCCGATGGACAAAGTCGTCTCCTTCTGTGGCGTAGAGATGAATCAGAATTTCACTGTCTGAACCTGTCTTGAACTGGCAGCCCTTGGCTTCAAGCTCGCGTCTCAGTTCGCGGAAGTTGTAAATCTCACCATTGCAGACCAGCCAAATGGTTTCGTCCATATTCGACAGCGGCTGGTGACCCCCGGCCAGATCGATGATCGACAGGCGCCGCATCGCAATCCCGCAAGACCCGTCAATATGCATGCCTTCGTCATCGGGACCCCGATGGCGGGTGACATCGCCCATTGCCGACAGTAATCGGGGGGCCACCGGTTGCCCATCAAGGCGATAAATTCCATGGATGCCGCACACAATATGACCTCAAGTTCTGACGGATTGGATCGGTGCACCCCGTGACAGGACGCGAGCATAGACCTCCGAATAGCGCGCCACACTGGCGGCCCATGTCCGTTCCTGCTCAACGAATGTGCGTGCTTGCGAGCGGATCAACGGCCAAATCTCACGCTTGGACAGTACGCTGTCGATGGCGCGTTCAAGCGCAGCTGCATCGCCTGCGGGAAATAGGAAGCCGGTCTCTCCATGACGAATGAGCTCCCTGTGACCACCCACGTCAGACGCCACAAACATGCGTCCCTGCGCCATCGCCTCAAGCGGTTTCAGTGGAGTCACCAATTCGGTGAGACGGATGGGCCGGCGCGGGTAGGCAAGAACGTCAATCAATTCGTAGTAGCGCTGCACCTGGTCGTGCGGAACCCGGCCAGTGAAGATAACCCGATCGGTCAAACCCAAAGTCACCGCCTGGGCTTTGAGGCTTTCCTCTTGGGGCCCGCCTCCGACCAGCAATACGCGCAAACTCGGATACTTTGGCAGGAGGCGTTGCGCCGCCTCAAGCAGAAAATCAATGCCTTCGTAACCATAAAAAGAGCCGGCAAACCCGATGACCGTGGCGCCTTCAAGCCCGAGGGTACGGCGCAAATTCGCGTCGGCTTCAACTCCGAACTGGAACGCTGCAGCATCTACCGCATTCGGTATGACCGTAATGCGCTCGGCAGGCACGCCCCGTGAAGCGATGTCACTTCGCAAACCTTCGCAGATGGTTGTCACATGCCCTGCGCGCTTGAGTGCGAAACTCTCCAGTCTGCGGGATATTCGATAGCGCAGGCTGCCCTCAACCGTGGTGCCATGGTCCACCGCTGCGTCTTCCCATGAAGCCCGCATTTCATAAACCAGAGGTATGTTCTGCCGCCAGCCGACCCACAGGCTCGGCAAGGCGTTGAGAACCGGTGAATGCGCGTGGATGACGTCTGGTTTGACCGCGCGAACGACTTCAATCAATCGCCTGGCAGTCTGTCGCATCTGGGCGAGCAGACCCAAACCGGCGCCGCCAGGAGTCCGGTAAAAAGTAAACCCTTCAATCTCTTCAAAAGCGCTTTCGGCAGGCCCCTGCTTGGGCGTGGTCAGGTGAAAAGTCTCCCACCCCAATTTGCGTTGCTCTTTCAAAATGGACAGGGTGCGAAAGGTATACCCACTGTGCAGTGGTATGGAATGGTCCAGAACATGGAGGATGCGCAAAGTCATGCGAGCGCTGCTTCCTTTTCAACAACGCTTGCGTCCACCACTTTGCGCAAAAAGGACTCAAACATCATCAAGGTCCACAGCGGTGCGCTGTAATCCCGCGCGCCGGACTGATGGGCATCGATCAGATGTTCCAGATAGGTAACGTTGAACCATCCGGTGGATTTCAGGCGATCGCCCAGAACAGCATCCCGAACCCGCTGCCTGAGTGGCCCGCGGAACCAGCGCGCCAACGGCACCGAGAAGCCCATTTTGGGCCGGTAAAGCACTTCGTCCGGCAGGTACGGTTCCATCGCTTTCTTGAAGATATATTTGCCTTCCTGACCATTGATTTTTTGGCGCGAGGGCAACGTTGCCAGCCATTCGACCAGCTCATGGTCCATCAGCGGCTCTCGCACTTCCAGCGAGTGCGCCATGCTGGCGCGGTCTACCTTGGTATTGATATCGCCCACCAGGTAGGTCTTGATATCGAGATACTGAATCAGCGCCAGCGGATCATCGGTACCTGCATTCAAGGCATGGCGGTCAAAAACCTCCTGCGCACCGTAACCAGCCAGCTCGGCCTTGAATTTTGAACTGAAAAGCGCCTCGCGCATGGGCCCACGCAGAATCGAGATCGAATGAAAATAAGCCTCAACCGAACTGCGTGCCAATCCTTCAAAAGTGGTTTTTGCGCGGAAAAAACGGGGTGCCCAGTCTGCCTTGGGGTAAATTTTGCCCAGAGTTCCAAACAACGGCTTTCTCACGGCCATCGGTATGGATGCGCGAAGACCCTCCTCCATCAAGTGCATTCGATAGCGCCGGTACCCGCCCATGGCTTCATCGCCCCCGTCTCCTGACAGCGCCACAGTGACATGTTTGCGGGCCAACTGGCAGACACGGTAAGTGGGTATTGCAGAGCTGTCAGCGTAGGGCTCGTCATACAGGGTTGCCAATGTGTCGATCAGGTCGAAGTCATCGCTCATGACGGTTTCAACACGGTGGTTGGTTTTGTACCGGTCTGCCACTTTTTGCGCGAACGCAGATTCATTGAACGCGGGGTCGTCAAAAGCAATGGAACAGGTGTTGACCGGCTCTGCGCTCAAACCCGCCATCGTGGCGACCACCGCACTTGAGTCAACGCCGCCCGACAAGAAGGCACCGAGTGGCACTTCCGCAATCATGCGCAGGCGCACGGACTCTTTCAGGCGCTCGACCAGTTCGGCCTGGGCATCGGCTTCAGTAATCGGGTTGTCCAGACTGAACTGAACGTCCCAATAAGCCACTGGTTCGCCCACGGGATGGCCCCGGCGGATGGTCAACGTGTGGGCGGGCGACAGCTTGCGCGCCTGTTTGAAGATGGTTCGCGGTTCGGCGACGTAGCCCAGCGCGAAGTATTCCTCAACCGCCAGCGGGTCAATGTCACGGCGAAGTCCGCCGTGGGCAAGGAGGGATTTCAGCTCAGACCCAAACAGCAGATTGCCGTCGTCCAGCAGCGCGTAATACATCGGCTTGACGCCCATGCGGTCGCGGGCCATGAAAAACGTCTGTTGATTTCGGTCCCACAGCGCAAACGCAAACATGCCGCGAAAGCGCTTGACGCAGTCAACCCCCCAAGCCTCCCAGCCGTGCACGATGCACTCGGTATCGCTCTTGGTGTGAAACACATGCCCCAGCGCTTGCAGCTCGGGGATCAACTCCTGGTAGTTGTAGATTTCGCCATTGAAAATCACCACCACCGAGCCGTCCTCATTGAACAGTGGCTGTTGACCGGTTGCAATATCGATGATGGACAACCGCCGGTGACCCAAACCCACACCGGGCTCGATGTGCAGGCTGCCCTCGTCAGGTCCGCGGTGCAACTGCGAGTCATTCATGCGCTGCAGCACCTCGCGCTTGACGGCACTTTTACCCCGGGTGTCAAATATTCCTGTGATTCCGCACATGATGTTTCAGTGGTCTTGTGGCGTGAGGTGCAGTGGGCGCGACCGGTTCAACTGGTGGTCATACACCGCCCGATAAGTGTTGACCATGGCCTGCATGCTGAAGGTGTCCTTGACACGCCTGCGCCCTGCATCACCCATGGACCGCGCGAGATCGGGATCCATTGCCAGCTCAACCATGCGCTGCGCCATCGCCAGGGGGTCGGTGGGTGGAACAAGGTAACCGGTTTCGCCGACCTGCACAAGTTCGGCGTTTCCCCCGACCGAAGTGGCAACTACGGGAAGTCCGCAGGCCATCGCTTCGAGAATCGTATTGGAGATGCCCTCACCAAGGGACGGCAACGCAAAGGCGTTCAGGCCGCGCAAGAGATGGGGCACATCGTTTCGCTCACCCGGCAACCACGCCAACGCAAGCAGGTCGGCGTCCGTCAAAATGGCCTGAACTTGCGCACGCAGCGGGCCGTCGCCAATCATGACCAGCCTCAGGCGCGATTTGAGTTGCGGTGCCATTTGGAGCGCGAGCACAAACGCTTCGGCAAGCATGGTCTGGTTCTTGACGGTTTGCATCCGCCCGACCGTTCCGACCAGCCAGTGCTGCGCCGGGTCAAACGGACAACCGGCAATCGGCTGCGGGCCGCGCGGGTCTGGCGAAAAGCATTCGGTATCGACGCCGTTGCAAGCCTGTGTGATCGCGTCTGGCTTGACATGGGCCTTCGTTTGCAAGTAGTCGGCCAGGTCTTTGGAAAGCGCCGTGTAGTGGTGCACGAAAGGGCGATAAAGCCTACGAACGCGCTGGTAGGTGACGTTATTGCCATCAAGGTCGCCGACGTCACGGCCATGCTCGCCATGCACGCGCACCGGCACGCCAGCCGCCCAAGCAGGAAGCTGTACTTCAAGCGCTGCCAGATTTCTGCTGTGAACTATCGCTGGGCGCAGGCGACGAAACAGCCGGTACAGCTTGCCGTACTGCCAAACGCCATGGCCAGGCGGCTTGTCAAGTGCGAAGAATTCAACATCTGAACGCTGCACGCGCTGACGAAAGTCAGTCACCTGCGTCATTGCAAGCACGGCATGCCTGTAGGCGTGTGCGGGCATGTGGTTGATGAGGTTCACCACCCCGTTCTCCAGCCCGCCGGTGTCGAAGCGGTACATCACGTGCAGCACCAGCGGGCGCTCATCACGCTGCATGCCCAACCTTTGTAAATAGCACCATGCGGCAGCTCTAGAGTCAAACCATTGAAAAATTTGAGATGCAGTCGCACTCGTTAACTCTGGCGGCCACAAACGGGAAACTTAAAATTACTATTAAATAAATAGCAAACTTTCTATATAATACGAGAGCTAGAGGCATATTTTATCAACATTTTCAGAAAATCAGGCGTTTCCAGGCATAAAATTAACCTGGAGGTTATTCTTTTGACTGTGCAGGACGACTTTCAATGAACCCGTCGCTGTGGGCCAAAACTGGCACGGTCAGCCTCATC
>JANOMD010000413.1:0-3340 GCA_031420135.1 Rhodoferax sp.
CGGTTTGATGCTGCGTCGCAAACCTTTTCAGTGCCGGGAAGCGTCGTGCCGTTGCTGCTGATTCTGGGCATCTTCATGATCAAATACGTTGTTGGCATTGAACTGGCCATGAACGCCGCACTGGCGCGGGACGCCAGCTTCGCGCTGCCCATCGCCCTGCTTTATGGTGCGTTCAACGGCATCTTCACGGCGCAGGCGCTGCGCCTGCTGAGAATGGTTACCCATACGCCAGTCACCGCCCGGGGCGAGCAGAGCTTTGCAGCGCGCCTGCTGGTCCAGCGTGACCCTTGGTAACGAGCAGCATCATGTTCAAAATTGCAATGCGGCTGGCAGGCGCGGCGGTGTTGGCAATTGGCCTGTTCAGCGCATGCTTGATTGCCATTGCGGCATTGGTCGCGGCACCGACTCGCGCCGCCACGGGCCTGACTGAGCTTCCTGCCAGTGCCACCGATGGCCCGGTCACCGTGTTTTATCCGGCCAACTCGCCAGAACAGGCCGTGCAGCGCGGCCCGTTCAGACTGCACGCTGCGCTGGGGGCCACGCCGACGCGCGGCAACGGCCGGCTCATTGTGTTTTCGCATGGCACAGGCAGTTCACCGTGGGTCCTCAGCGATCTGGCTCTTCATTTGGCGGGCGCAGGTTTCATCGTCGCCATCCCACAGCACGCGGGCGACCATTTCGGCGACCAGTCCAAAATCGGACCGGCGAGCTGGCGGCTGCGGCCGCAGGAAGTGTCCCGCACGATTGATGCCATGGGTGCCGATCCGCGCTTTGCGCCGCTGTTCGATGCAAACATGGTTGGCTTGTGGGGATTTTCCTCAGGCGGCCATACTGCATTGGCACTGGCCGGCGGGCGCTGGTCGGCCGCGCGCCTGCGCGACCATTGCCAGGCCCACATCGCCGAAGACTTCGCCGCATGCACCGGCGGGATGGCCACCCTCAATGGCGGCCTGCTGGACGGCATCAAGAAGTCGGTGGCGCTGACCATCATTGGCTGGCAAATGAATGACGCCGAAATGCAGGGTCACACCGACGCGCGCATCAAGGCCATTGTGTCGGCCGCGCCCTGGGCTGCCAACTTTGACCTCGCCACGCTGGCATCGCCCACTGTGCCTCTGGGTCTGATCCAGGCCGAGCGCGACGTTTGGCTGCTGCCCAAATACCATGTCGGCGCCGTCATGGCAGCCTGCAAAACCTGCGAAACCATCACCAGCATGCCCACCGCGGGTCATGGCGCAATGCTGTCGCCTTTTCCATCCGAACTGCCGGTCAACCTGACACGCCTGATAGGCGACCCAGGGGATTTCAACCGGGCGGCAGAAATCCCGCAGTTGCATGAGCGCACCACGGCCTTCTTCGAAAAGCACCTGCTCGCGCCAGCGGCCAGGCCTTGATTCCCAGGCATAGAATCAAAACACCATGAACACACCCTTGACACCCGAAGAAATCGACACCCTGGCGCGCCGTCGCGCCGGGGCCAAGCTGGGCTGGTATGCCCATGCGTCGGTGTATGTGCTGGTCAACCTGTTTTTGTTTGCCATGTCCAGCGATGGTTTCGGCACCCGCGCCTGGTCCATCAAACCGCTGCTGGGTTGGGGACTTGGCCTGGCGCTGCATGGCATTGCGGTGTGGTTCCTGGGCGCTGGTGGCAGCGTGCGCGAAGGCATGGTGCACCGGGAGCGGGAACGCATCCAGCGTGAGCAAGAGCGCCGCTAGAGCGATTTCGCCGTGAAGATTGACTGGATCGCTAAGCTGCAGTTCTTTTTGCAGACCCTGGCTTTTGCACTGGCGATTTCAGCGATCCAGTTCGCGTTTCAGCCTGGTCGACCCTATGAAGTTCCGTTGGTTTACTCGGCGCTGATCGCCACTTTCACCTGGGCGTCTATCGATTTCGGACGGCACCTGTTCCCCTCGTCGCAGGAAAGTGGATGGCCTAAAGGAGTCGGTGCTTTTGCTTTGCCGCTAGTGAGCATTGGGCTTGGTTATTTTCTGGGCACCCTGCTGGCCGACAAGTGGTTTGGCTGGTCCTCATGGGACCGAAATGCGGCAGGGCAATTGCGGGTTTCGGTGCTGATCACCGCCATCGCCGGAGTGGTCGGCACGTTTTACTTCTACACCAAAGGCAAAAGCGCCTTCATGGAAACGAAAGTGGCTGAGGCCAAGAGCCAGGCGACCGAAGCCAGGCTCAAGCTGCTCCAAACCCAGATCGAGCCACACATGCTGTTCAACACGCTGGCCAATCTGCGTGCGCTGATCCCGACCAACCCCAGCGCCGCCATCCAGATGCTGGACCAGATGAACGACTACCTGCGCGCCACGCTGAATGCATCGCGCGCCACGCAACACCCGCTGCAGTCTGAATTTGACCGCCTTCGCGATTACCTCGCGCTGATGGCGGTACGCATGGGGCCTCGCCTTCAATTCAATCTGGATTTGCCTGTCGTACTTGCGAATGTCAACGTGCCCACGCTGTTGCTGCAACCCATCGTGGAAAACAGCATCAAGCACGGCCTGGAACCGCAAGTTGACGGCGGCACAGTGACCGTGCGGGCGCGTCAAAATGGCGATGTGCTCACGCTGGAAGTGATCGACACCGGCGTCGGTTGGCGCGCCCACCAACCTGATTCTGCTGGCAGCGCCAGCACTGCCACAAGCGACGGCGGCTTCGGCCTGGCCCAAGTGCGTGAGCGCCTGTTCACCGCTTACGGCGCGGGCGCCACGGTTCTAATCGCTGCCAACCACCCCACAGGAACGCGTGTGACCATCACCTATCCGTCGCCCGCGTTGAAGACTTGAACTCTGTGAACGCCACCGCTCTGATTGCCGAAGATGAACCGCTGCTGGCTGCCGCGCTGCGAGCCGAGTTGAAGGCGGCCTGGCCCCAGTTGCAAATCGTCGCCACGGTGGGCGATGGCGCGTCTGCCGTTCGCGAGGGGTTGGCACTGCAGCCCGACGTGCTTTTCTTCGACATTCAGATGCCCGGCATGAGCGGCCTGGATGCCGCCGTGGCCTTGGCCGATGCCTGGCCCACCGAGCCTTGCAACAGCACCGTCGATGCGGGCAAGCCGTTTCCGGCGCTGGTCTTCGTGACGGCTTACGAGCAATACGCGTTGCAGGCGTTCGAGGCCCAGGCGATGGACTATGTTTTGAAGCCGGTGCAGCCTGCGCGCCTGCAGAAAACGATTGCAAAGTTGCAGTTGAAACTTGCCAATCGGTCCAGAGACAGCACGGATTTTGAAGCAACGCTGGCGCAGTTGCGCAAGCTGGTCGGTGCGCCACCATCATCGCAACGGTCGGCGGTACCGTCAGTCGCCCCGCTCAAGGTCATACAGGCCAGCGT
>JANOMD010000414.1:0-1908 GCA_031420135.1 Rhodoferax sp.
GTTTCGTGCAAAAAATAGTCGAATGATTCGCGCTGCAACTTTTCCAGTTCGCCGTCTATGCTGAGTTTCTTGCTGATCATGCTGCAGACCGATTAACCGGCTCTGTCACGAGGGCAGGCCCGCCGTACAGCAGCGCATGCATTTGCGCCCGTTCCGCGACATTGGGCCAGCCTGCGGCTTCATCCGCCACGGGTGTGCTGGGCCAATCAACGCGCCCCTGCGCGTCGAAGCGGACCAGGGTGTAAGTTTCATTGACCACGGTGTCTGGCGCTCCCGCTTTCAGGCGCACATACCAGTCGGCCAGTCGCAGCGTCTGGCCTGCCAGCATCGGGGCCAGCGCCTCGCCGCGCGCCAGTGCCACATACAGGGCATGTGGGACCGGGTGGACGCCGCTGTCACCATCAAGCAGGAACACATACGAGGCATGCCCAGCGTCCCGTGCGCACTCGTCTCCTGGAAGATGGCAGGTGCGGCCGGACGCATCTGCCGTGCTGTACACCGGCGCAAAACCACCACCCGGCGTGCGGAAATTAGTGGTTTGTCCCTGGTACATCCGAGCGGCCACCCATTGCACTGCACCGTCATAGGCATAGGCCCGCAGGTCGAATTTCAGGGTTTTTGCCGCGTCGTGCTTATCGACCTGGCGCTCACCCGGCGCAACGATGGCCTGTGCCACGTAGTCCCCCGCCAGGATGTCCTGCCAGACCCGCCGCGTCAGCTTGTCACCCCGGTAGGCGGCCCGGCTGCCAAAGCCGGCCACCGGCTTGAAGAACAGACTGCGGCGCGCGCTCCACAGACGCTGCTCGTCAGCAGCATCAACCACTTCAGTATGCGGCACATGTGCCAGCAGCACCTGCTGCGTGGCCTGCGGCACGCCCAGCCGCTGGAGTTGGGCTGCATCGCTGAACAACACCAGGCGGCGCTTGTCGGCATACAGCGCATGGGCACGAGGGTGCGGCGTAACAACGACACTTTGCTGTAAGTAGGCTTCACGCAACGCGGCGCTTGTGGCTTGCTCCAGGTAGAAGTCCGTCAGCCGGTTGTAGACCAGATCAATGGCCAGATCGCCATGCCACAACACACTGTTGCGAAATTCGAGCGACTCTGGGCTGGAAATGACGGCGCGCAGCCCGTGTCGCTCAAACAACTGCTGGAAGAGAAGAAACTCAGGGTAAAGGTACTGGGTGTCAGGTGACTCATCGACGATGGCGATGCTGGCGAGGGGTCGGGTGCGGCCCGCCAGGCGCCATTCATTGTGGAACATGTCGATGATGTGCTGCTCGAAGGCCTTCACGCTGGCAAGCGTTGGCTCCATCGCTTCCATCGCCGTGCAACAGGCCCGCTGCGCCCGCGCCAGCACCGCATTGAGCATGGCGCCGCCCGCATTGGTGTTGATCTCGATCAGCCCCAGGTGGCCCTGATTGAGGTGAAAGTCATAGCCAAAGAAGGCCCCAAGTGGGCCGTTGTGGCCCAGGCGGGCAATGGCTGGCGCAGTGGCAAGCACCTGCTCTTGATAAGCCGGCAGGGCCACGACCGACTCAATCGCCTGCATCACCTGCGCCATGCGCTGCAACTGCGTCGCCGCGACGAACACGGGTTGCGCCGCGAACAGGTAGGGACAGCGTTCTCGAAGCATCACCGAGAGGCCCGGTTGGCCAAGTTCCGAATCAAGCGCTTGCGCCAGCGCGTCCTGGTCCAGACTGAAGCAAAAGCAGGCACGGTTGAGCGCGTCGACAGCGCTGATGGGTGACACGGGAGACCCCGCGCGGCCTGGCAAAGACAAGTCAGCGTTCATGCTGCAACGGTATGCGGTGCCAGTTGATCAGTCTGTGCGGCAGCGCACATTTCCGGGGTCAAGATTTGTCTCGCCGGTGATCGAAAAAGTGAATGCGACTTGTTTCGCCCTTT
>JANOMD010000415.1:0-5325 GCA_031420135.1 Rhodoferax sp.
TGCGGATTCTTATCATTTCACGCTCAAGGGCCGCAGTGTGGTACAGCGCGTCCATTGCCATCACGCTGGCCGCAAGCCTGTATGAAGTGATTGCCGCTGCTTTGGGAGTCAAAGGATTCATTGATTCCTTCAACAGTGTCACGGCAGCGCTGTCATCAAGCCTGCTTGCTGCTGTCGCCATTGCAGCCCAAATGCGCGATGAGCACCAAAAGCGCTTGGCGTTGCAGGCTGAACTTCAACACACCTACGAAGCCATGCCAATAGGACTTTTTACGCTCGATTTGAGGGGGCGATTCCTGAGCGCCAATCCGGCATTGCTGCAAATGCTGGGTCAGGAAGTATTGAGCAAGGGCGGACGCACCTGGCAAAGGTACTTCAGTGGAGGCGCTTGGGCCCAATTGCACAATTTGGTCCACACGCACAATGCTGCCGAACTTGAACTCAAAGGGCGCTCGCCGCTTTTGGGCGAGCGCGAAGTCAGCCGCTTTCTGGTTAGAGCAACACTGGCTCGGGATCGAATCGAAGGGTCCCTGCAAAACGTCACTGAAAAGTCAAAGGCCACCGAGGAGCTGTTGTTCCTGGTCAATAACGACCCACTGACAAAAGTTCTGAACCGCCGGGGAATTGAAAAGGCCCTGGATGATGCCATGGTCGGATTGGCGGCGGGGAAGCCTTTGGCACTCGCTTACCTGGACCTGGATCGCTTCCGGCTGATCAACGATCTATACGGCCACAACGCGGGTGATGATGTATTGCAACAGGTCTGTCAACGGGTGGTCCACATGATCTCAGGCTCAATGCATTTTGGGCGTGTGGGCGGAGACGAGTTTGTGCTGGTCATGGCCGACACCAAAATTCCCGTTGCCGCCCTCATTTGCCGCGGAATCATTGAGGCGTTGGGCGGCACGCCGTACCGGGTGGGCGACCGCGCGTTTCATGTGCGCGGCTCGATTGGACTGATTGAGGTTGGTGCCGAGATGCAGGTCAAGGACGCAGTCTCAACCGCTGACCGGGCCTGTCATGTCGCGAAATCGGGCCGTGGTGACGGGCTGGTAGTTTTCGAGCGCAATGCAACTGCCTTTGACCACCATGAAGCGGAACTCAGGTTGGTCGAGCAGCTTTCAAACAGCAACGCAACGGAGGGCCTGTTTTTAATGATGCAGCCCATCATGTCATTGACAGCCCCGCATGATTCGCTCAACTTTGAAGTTCTGTTGCGCATGTTGGACCACGACGGCAAACTCATTCCAACTGACCGCCTGATTTCTGCCGGGGAGAGCAGTGGACGCATGAGCGTGATCGACCGGTGGGTGCTTTCTACTACCCTGGCGTGGATGAACGCCCATTATGCAGAGCTTAAAAATACCAGGTTCGTCTGCATGAATCTGAGTGGCGCGTCACTGAACGATGAGAAGTTTCTCCAGGACGTCTACGCAATGTTGGAACTGAACATTCACATCGTGCAGCACTTGTGCCTGGAAATTACCGAGAGTGTGGCGCTGCATGACCTCAACAACACGCGCCGGTTTGTTGATAAGGTGAGGAGCTACGGGGCCAAGGTGGCGCTGGATGATTTTGGCGCTGGGTATACGTCGTTCTCGTACCTCAAAGAGCTGACCGCCGACCTGCTAAAAATCGACGGCAGTTTCATTGTTGACATGAACCGTCATCCTGCCAATGTGGCTATCGTTGAGGCCATTGTCAGCCTGGCCCGGAATCTGGGCATGAAGACGATTGCTGAATGGGCTGAGGATGCTGCAACAGTGCAGACTTTGACTGAAATCGGTGTTGACTATGTTCAGGGATACGTCGTGGCACGTCCGCAAATGCCGGAAAGTTTGCTAAAAGCAGAGTCATCCGCCAGCTTCGTGGTGGATGAAGAGTTGGTGCAATTCCTGTCGCTGCTGGGAAAATCAGATGAGAAGCGAGCGCAAGTAGACCTGTTCGATCAGACTAGCCTGCAAAGTCTGCATTAAACCAGGCCAATTGCCGAGCCCTTTCTTGTGGGTCGAACTGCCCATTTCACTCAGCTCTGAGCGCCCTCTTCAGTTCAACCCCGATTTCTGGTTTGTCGGCAAAGGGGCTTGTGGGGTTCCTCGCCTGCAGAATATCCTCCATGCGGGTCTGTACTGACTTGATGGATTTTGGATGGCTGTAAATATAAAACCGGTTCGTCGCAATGGCATCAAAAACCATTGATGCCACGTCAGCGGCACTCACCTTGCCGCTGGTTACGGCTTTGGACGTCATGGCCTGGCCAATCATCTGACTTTTCGTGAGCTTGGATCCTGAGACCATCATGTCGGCGGGGCGATTTCGCTCACTTTGATTGATACGTGTCGCGACAAAAAACGGGCAAAGAACGCTGGCGCTGATCTGGTCGGTGACCAAAGCCAAATCCTGATACAGCGTCTCTGTCATGCTGACCACGGCATGTTTGCTCACGTTGTAAACACCCATATTCGGCGGGTTCAACAGGCCCGCCATGCTGGCTGTATTCACAATATGGCCCTGGTAGGCGGCATCTTTGGCAGCGGCCTCCAGCATCATCGGGGTGAAAGTTCGCAAACCATGCACGACGCCCATCAAGTTCACCCCCAACACCCACTCCCAGTCCTTCAGCGTGTTTTCCCAAATCAGGCCTCCCACCCCCACCCCGGCGTTGTTGAAGACAAAATGGGGCGCGCCAAAGTGCTTCAATGTGGCCTGGCCGAGGGCCGCAAACTGGTCTGCATTGGATACATCAAGCTGGTATGCCAGCACCTTGGCACCGGTTGCCGAAAGCTCGGCAGCTGCCTTGTCCAAGGCGTCCTGCTGCACATCGGCCAGCACCAGATTCATACCCAGCCGGGCACCAATTCGAGCGCATTCCAGTCCAAAACCCGAGCCGGCCCCGGTGAGAACTGCCGTCTTGCCTTTGAAATCAGTGATCATGTCAACTTTCTACTTTTTTCAGGATAAATCCGATTCGGGGGAAATGCACTTGAACCGTACCTGCCCGCTCGTCGGTGCGGCGCAGTGTGTAATGCATGCGGGTGGCTGCTAGCAACTCACCGACGCTTGGTTCAAGGCCAAAATTGTCAGCCGCGATGCTGACCTGACTGCCCAAAGGAATGCCATGCTCGTCCTGAAACAGCTCGTTGCCGAAAACGCTGCCTGCCCCAACTGAATTGGCGCACCTCAAGATTGACTCGGCAGCGTTGGACGCTTGTTGTGTGCCATGCCCAATGTTGGCTATACGCTCCATCCAGTCCAGTACGGACGGCGTCGCGTCCAGGATCGGTGCCATGACGCTTGTCTGCGTGCGTGTGAACCAAAGCGGATGATATGCAGCGAAGTCGGCAACGCACGGTTCGTCTCCGAGCAAAAATCGATTGCCGTCCAGCATGTTGGCCAGTCGGCGCAGGTAGCTTTTGTAGCTTGCGGCAGCCTCTGCTGCGGGCATGCGAGGCTGCCCTACCCTCATCTTTGAACGGTCCTCGGCAAATGCCTTGGCAGTGGCCGCCACTTGGTCTGGCGCTGCATTTGCACCGAACCATTGGGCAGCACCTTTGGGCGAAAAATTGTGACCCATGGAGGCCAAAAACAACTTGTCGTCGGCCCATTGCGCCAGCACGCGGGCGAGTCCCTTGTGTTTTGCTGGATAGAGGCTGGGTGTGGGTTGCAAATGTTCCAGTACGTCGCAAATCAAGGCTGTATCGCAGTAGATGTCAGACCCAACTTGCATGAATGGCGTTTTTCGGTAGCCACCCGTCAGGGCAACAACATCGGGTTTGGGCATGATATTGGGCACGATGACCGATTTCCAAGCCAGCTTTTTGTAGCCCAGTATCAGCCGGATTTTCTCGGAAAACGGCGATGCCGGATAGTGGTGAAGGAAGATGTCTGACATGGTATTCCCCTGCGATTGGCACTGCCGCGCTTCCTGGCTGCCAGGTTGAAAGTCAACTTGCGACGGCGTTGCAAAAAACTAAATCAGTTTGACGAGCTGTTTGCCGAAGTTTTTGCCCTTGAGCAAGCCCAAAAATGCGTCAGGAGCCGCTTCAATCCCCTGAGCGATGGATTCCCGCGCTTTGAGCTTTCCGGTTGCGACCAGAGCGCCCAGTTCAGCCAATGCCTGAGGCCAGATCTCCATATGCTCACTGACAATAAAGCCTTCTAGCCTGAGACGCTGAATCAAGATAAGTGCGGGTTGCGCCAAAGGCAGCGGTGCGCCGTCGTATCCCGCAATCATGCCGCACACGGCGATGCGCCCGAACGCGTTCATGCGCGTGGTGACGGCATCCAGCACTAGGCCACCCACATTCTCGAAATAGCCGTCGATGCCGTTGGGACATGCGTCTTTCAAGGCATTTGAAAGTGACGAAGCATCTTTGTGCAGCTTGTAGTCGATGCAGGCATCAAACCCAAGTTCGGCAACCGCGTAGGCGCATTTTTCAGGGCCACCGGCAATGCCAACCGTGCGGCAACCCCGGGCTTTGGACAAAGCGGCGAAAGCACTGCCAACCGCGCCGGTTGCGGCACTGACCACCATAGTCTGCCCGGCTTTGGGTTCCAATATCTTGACCAGGCCGTACCAGGCGGTCACGCCGGGCATTCCGACGGCGCCCAGGTAGGCACTGAGCGGAACATGCGCCGTGTCAACCTTTCGCAGCGAGCCTGGCTGGGTCGCATCCACCACACTGTATTCCTGCCACCCTCCCATGCCGACGACCTTGTCGCCTGGTGCGAATTTGTCATTTTTCGACTCCACGATTTCGCCGACCGTGCCGCCGCCCATGGTCTGGCCAAGGGCCTGCGGTACGGCGTAGCTCTTGCTGTCATTCATTCGGCCCCGCATGTAGGGGTCAAGGCTGAGAAAGTGATGACGCACCAGCACCTGGCCGGCATTTAACGCGGGGGTCTCGGTCATTACCAGCTTGAAGTTGGTTGCCAGTGCTTCGGCCGTGGGGCGGCTGTCAAGGTGAATTTGCTTGTTCTTGGGCATGGCTGTCCTTCTTGGGTAAATGGAATGAAAGTTGAATCAAGGTGGAATCAGCTTGCTGGATTCAATCGGTGGAGACGATGTCGTTAGCCGTGCCGTCAGCATTGGCAGGCGCATTGCGATCACCCCGTTTGACATATTTGAATGTGCCCGTTGCGTGGGCGCAGGCCAGGCCTTCGGCGTCATAAATGGTGGCTTCAGTAAATGCCAGCGATTGGGTGCGATGCATCAGGTGACCTTTGCTGACAAGCTTTCCCCGGCAGGGCCGCATAAAGCTGGTTTTCATCTCAATCGTGACGACACCCATGTCCTTTTGAACACTGCGGGCAGCGGTTGCCATG
>JANOMD010000416.1:0-2746 GCA_031420135.1 Rhodoferax sp.
GAAGACATGCTGGCCAGCGTGGTCACCGCGCAAGGCAATGGTGAAATGCCCCAGGCGTTGCAGCGCATTGAAGCGGTTGAGGCGTGGAGCGACCCAGGTTCCCTTCGCACGCTGCGCGAGATGCTGCTGAAATCAGAGCGACCTTTTGTTGTGGCGGGTGGGGGAGGCTGGACGGTGCAGTCCGCCCAGGCGTTGCAGCGCTTTGCTGAAAACTGGAAGCTGCCGGTGGGCAATGCCTTCCGCTTCCAGGACACCTTTGACAATTTTCATGCGCAGTATGCCGGCGACGTGGGGATTGGCATCAACCCCAAACTGGCGCAACGGCTCAAAGAGAGCGACTTGATCATTGCCATCGGCCCGCGCCTGGGCGAGATGACCACCGGCGGCTATGGCTGGCTGCAAGCGCCCAAGCCGACCCAAAAGCTGGTGCATTTTCACGCCAGCGCGGAGGAGCTCAACCGCGTTTACCAGGCGGATTTGGCGATCCAGTCCACCATGAATGCCGCCGCGCGCTCGTTGGAAGTGCTGACCGCGCCCATCAACCTGCCGTGGGACGCGTGGACGCAAGCCTGCAACGCCGATTACCTCGCCAACATGACCCCGCAAGTGCTGCCGGGCGACATCGACATGCCCGCCATCGTGGCCAGCCTGCAAAAGCACCTGCCGCCTGACGCGGTGTTGACCAACGGCGCAGGCAACTTTGCCAGTTGGGTGCATCGCTTCTTCAAGCACCACGGCCTGGTGAAAGGCGTCAAAACGCAGCTCGCACCGACCAATGGCGCGATGGGTTATGGCGTGCCTGCGGGCATTGCGGCGGCCATCACCACCAACCGGGTGGTGCTGACGATGGCCGGCGATGGCGACTTTTTGATGAATGGGCAAGAGCTTGCCACCGCCACCCAATACGGCGCCAAAACCATCATCGTGCTACTGAACAACGGCATGTTCGGAACGATCAGGATGCACCAGGAGCGCGACTACCCGCAGCACGTGGCAGGCACCGCATTGGTCAACCCGGACTTTGCGGCGTTGGCGCGGGCTTACGGTTACGCGGGCGTGAAGATCACCAAAACGGCGGAGTTTGAACCTGAGTTGCTGGCGGCGCTTGAACGCCAGCAAGGCACATTGTTAGAAGTGATGCTCGACCCGGAGGTGATTACGACGCGGGGTACGTTGTCGGCCATCAGGCAAGCGGCTATGAAGGGCGCGACAAAGGGCGGCATCTAGATACTATTAAAAATATAGCAAACTACCTATTAAATACGAGAGCTAGAGGCATATTTGGCTGGTTTTTTTCGTCAAAAACACCAATTTTCCCGATTTTCAGAAAATTTGATATCGCCTGTGATATTAAATTTTGATTGCTCGCCTGGGACGCCTGCCACACGCCAAGCGGTCGATTGCGGCTAAATAGGCTATTTCCGCCTCCCTGACTCAACGTCGGGTGTGCAGTGCGAAGGTCGCCTTCACGCGCTTCATCGCCTCCAGCGTCAATCGATTGCCGTACTGGCTTACAACTTGCCCTGCTGCCTGATTAGCAAGCCAGGCCGCGTCCACATGGCTGTGCCCTTGGGTTGCAGCGTACAAAAATGCACCGGCGAACATGTCGCCTGCGCCGTTGGTGTCGATGGCCTTCACATTCGCAGCGGGCACGGCGGTTTGTTGACCGGCTTCCAGCACGATGCAGCCTTTGGCGCTGCGCGTCAGGCACACCACCCGGGCGCGTTGGCTCAACTGGTTGCAGATGGTCTGTATATCGGTCGTGGCACACCAGGTCTGGGCTTCTTCCTCGTTGGCAAACAGGTAGTCCAGGCCTTGGTCATGCGCGTTGCCCAGCATGGCTTCGAGCCCGGGACGGCAAAAATTGATCATGCTCATGTCACTCAAGGTCGAGGCCAGCTTGATACCGGCCTTCCCGGCGATCTGGCGGCCCTGCAGGGCGGCGTCCAGCCCTGTCGGGGAAGCAGCCAGGTAGCCTTCCATGTAATAGACCTTGGAGGCGGCAATGGCTGGCGCGCGCAGCGCTGTGTGGTCCAGGTCGGCGGTAGCGCCCAGAAACGTGCTCATGCTGCGTTCTGCGTCGGGTGTGACCATCACCATGCATTGGCCGGTTGGGCTCGCACTGTTTAATTGCGACAAGCTTGCTGCGGTGAGGTTGGTGTCAACGCCATTGGCTTTCATATCCTCTGCGTAGAAGGCTCCTAACGCGTCGTTGGCCACGCGGCAGGAGTAAAACGCGCGCCCACCCAATTGCGCCAGCGCCACGACGGTGTTGCCAGCGGAACCGCCACCGCTCTTGCGGGACGGCATGCCATCCACATGGGCCAGCAGCTCACTGCGGCGGGCCGCGTCGACCAGGGTCATGTGTCGCTTCTCGACCTTCGTGGCGGCAAGCTGTGCCTCGGAAATTTCGTATTCTGAGTCCACCAGGGCATTGCCAATGGCGTAAAGGTCGTAAGTTGTCATGGGAAGCCTGATTTGCCGAAATGCCGCGAAGTCCGGCAGTGTATCGGCATCAACCGGTGAAGGGCAACGCGGGCCGGATCGGACCCGCGCGGATTTGAAATCTCAAGCAGACTGTGCGTAGCGCGCCAGGTGATGGTCTGCATCGCCAAAGCGTTGCGCCAGCATGGTCAGGCGGCGAAAGGTGTGAGAGACCTTCATCTCTTCGGTCATGCCCATGCCGCCGTGCAATTGCACCGACTCCTGGCTGATCAGGCGCGCCGAGTCGGCGATTTTGACCATC
>JANOMD010000417.1:0-11473 GCA_031420135.1 Rhodoferax sp.
TGACACTGTTGAAGGAATCAATGAATCCTTTGACTCCCAAAGCAGCGGCAATCACTTCATACAGGCTTGCGGCCAGCGTGATGGCAATGGACGCGCTGTACCACACTGCGGCCCTTGAGCGTGAAATGATAAGAATCCGCACGAGGGCGACGACCATGAACGCAATGAAAAGTCCGCTCCCTAACCACAAAAGCGGCAGAAACGCCTGGTAGGACAACACGGCAGACGCCAACAGCATTGGCAGACAAGACCATTGGACGACTCGCAGCAGCCCCAACATTCCAACCTTGATCAATTCATTGCGAAACAATTTGCCAAACAGGGTGACTGACAAAACGTAGTAAACGGCCATCGTCAACGCACGAATTTTGATCAATCCGTCTGACGGAACCGAGAAGCCCAACCACTGCGTATCCCAGCCCGCAGACAGAGCGCCCATGCGCAAATTTACAACCAACCAAGCGGAAAACAGCATGTAAAGACCGCTGCGATTGATCATCGCCATGATCAACACAAAGACTGCCAGTATCAAAATGCCGCCATCAAGCAATCCCGACTTGCGGTGAAAGTCCAGGGTTGAGATTTGCAAATCCGAAGCGCGCCACGCGAGGGCTGTCAACCGGGCCGGACCCACAGAACCAACCCGACAAATGATTTTTTGACCGCTCGTGGACGGGTTCAATTCAAGCGCAAAACCAGCCTTGGTTTCACTGATGCGCCCCTTGGTGACGTTCCCGTTGCTTTGGCCCAGGGAGACCAGGCTATTTCCGCCCCAACACGCAATATCAATCGCGTGCCGTGATGGAAACTCGATCGCCATCAACGCAGTTTCCGTGCTTGCAGGCGCATTAAATGCGATCCAGTAGTGCACCTCAGACAGGTCCGTGTCGAAATGGCTAGTACTGGGTTGCGCCAGTAACGTAGCCAGTATTGCTGCGGGATTGGGTTCAGCCGTCACTTCGGCCTGCGACTTCACGACTTGCAAGTCGAGGAGTCGAGGCTCGACCACCGGATATTGGGTTTTCCAGAAAAGCAGGGCGATGAGACTCGCCAAGCCTACGATAACGGGTATCGCATAGCTGGAAAAACCATAAAGCAGTGAATCAAGCCCTTGATTGGCCCGATGGCTCAATTTTCTGAATAGCTCAGACTGTTTCGTCAATTTAATCGCGTCTCCACACCGAACGCTCGATCCTGCTACCGAACTGCAATAGTGACAACCATGCCAGACTGACCACTGTGCTCGGGCAGCGACTTAATTCGGTTTCCAACCACTGATAGTTATTTTCAACCCGTGAAGTATTGCACAGGCTAACGGTTGGACGTTACCCGGAGGTGACGCGATCTACAAGAGGACTTAACATATGTCGTTATATAAAAACAACATGAAAATCATTAAGTTGCTTGAAGTTTGTGATGTGAAACTTGAAAAACAACTGCCAAAAATTCAGTGAATTAAGCGCAATACGTCACAGCGCTAAGGGTTACATCGCATATTGGGCAGTGTTTGTTCTGGGAATTTGCACCGCTACAGACGAGAACCTTGGCGCGCGGCGCTCACCCAGTTCAATATCCGGGTGAAATGTGCGAAATGCAAAATCAAACAACGGATTTTTTGCTGCCGTCCAACGGGCCTCAGCCGTTTGCACGCTTGAAGTCATGACGCGATGAGGCAAATTGCCAACGTGAGCTAGCGGAATATACCCGGCGCCCGGGAACACGTCCTCAAACAGCATCCGCTCATATTGCCGGTCGATGGGTGAGCGGCCCGTAATCACCATCCATTCGACGCCAGTCAATTTGCAATACAAGTAAAAAGCCTTGAACAACACGGTCGTCACCAGACGCCCACCTTTGCCGTCCGTAACTCCCAGCCGGGTGGCTTCGGCCAGCTTGTGGCCTTGTAGCCACTCGGGCAATTGAACCGATTGCTCAACGCACAGCGGCTTGAATTCGTTGGTTTGAATCCGCATGGTGCCCAGCGGTGACCCGTCCAGTTTGGACTCGGCAAGCAAGACGACCACCCCCTCTTCGCTATCGGCCGTTTCGGGCGCTCTCAAGGTTTCAGCAAATGCTGGCAAATGACGGGCATATGCGGATTGGCGGATCTGCACGGCCTTACCCAAGTCTTGATCGTCTCCAACCAGACGAACTGTGAAGGGCAACACCTCTTCGACCATCTTTGGGGCAACCGGCTCAAAGTTGCCGGTCAATCCTGTGGCAGGTGCTCTGTTGGCCGGCGCAGCATCACGGCTTGTGAATGGTTTGATGGGGTTGGCAATCTGGCCAGTTTGCTTCATCATAGTGGGCTCCGTACACAAAAACGTGAAGTTGAAGTTAACGTGATGACCATCGAGGCTCACGACATGCAACTGAATGTAGGTGTACAGGCCCAATCAATAAAGTCGGGGATTGGATGAACGCCGGGTAGGAAATTGCCTTACAGATCAGCAGCTTGCAGATACAGCCTGCAAGGTGTTGCCGGTTCTGGGGTTGAACACCACCAGGTTGATTTGTCGAGGGTGTCCGGGCGTGGCGGTGATGCTTCGCCACGTCAGGTAAATAACGAGGTGTTTCATGACCAGCATGCCTTTCTACAAGTTGGTTGGTTTTGGATCATCACGTCGGGCAGTCCTGCCATTGGCTTGTGGCAAACTCGCGCCCTCGGATGCTTTGCCATTCAATCTTCTTGTCGGCAATCGTTCAGCGCTTCTTACATTCATGCAAAAAATCATCGCGCAAATTGCGCACGAAATCAGGGTCCAAGTCAAGCAGGTTCAAACTGCGGTCGAATTGATCGACAGTGGGGCCACGGTACCCTTCATTGCCCGCTATCGCAAAGAGGCAACTGGCGGGCTGGACGATATCCAGCTGCGGGAACTGGAAGCACGCCTGGCTTACTTGCGTGAACTGCGGGATCGCTTGCAATCGGTGATGGGCAGTATTGAAGAGCAGGGCAGGATGACGCCAACACTTTTGGCGGCACTGGCTGAAGCACCCACCAAGCAGGCGTTGGAAGACCTTTACCTGCCATTCAAGCTCAGGCGGCGTACCAAGGGACAGTTGGCCCGTGAAGCGGGCCTGGAGCCTTTGGCCGATGCCCTGTTTGCCAATCCGCAACTGGTCCCGGCAGACGAAGCGCTGGCATTTTTGGTGCCACTCGAACCTGTCGTTGAAGGCGAACACAAGCAAACCGATTTTTCGACCGTTTCGGCGGTCCTGGACGGCGTTCGGGACCTGTTGAGCGAGCGCTGGGCCGAAAGCCCGGCGTTGGTGCAAAGCCTGCGTGAATGGCTTTGGCACGAGGGTTTGTTCAAAGCCACGCGCATGGCTGGCAAGGACGAAAGCAATGCTGATGCGGCAAAGTTTCGGGATTATTTTGACTATGACGAGCCAATCAACCGGGTTCCCTCGCACCGTGCTTTGGCGGTCTTTCGGGGCCGCGCACTGGATATTCTGGATGCCAGGCTGGTGCTTGCAGAGCCAACTGAGGCTACAGCGCCAGGATCCACTTCGAAAGTGACATCAAGCAGTGCAATAAGGGCAAGTTTGGGCCCAGTTGGCAAAGCTGCGGTATCGCTGGCGGAAGCGCGAATCGCCCTGTTTTTGGGCTGGCGTCATGAGGGCCGCCCAGCGGACGACCTGATTCGAAAATGCCTTGCCTGGACCTGGAAAGTGAAGCTCAGCCTCTCCATAGAACGTGATTTGTTTGCGCGTTTGCGTGACGGTGCAGAGAAAGTCGCGATCAAGGTGTTTGCCGACAATTTGCGCGATCTGCTACTCGCCGCCCCAGCCGGACCAAGGGTCGTGATGGGGCTGGACCCGGGCATTCGCACCGGCGTCAAGGTGGCGGTGGTGGATGCTACGGGCAAGCTGGTTGAAACGGCCACTGTTTTCCCGCATGAGCCACGCAAAGACTGGGAAGGATCGCTGCATACCTTGGGTAAGTTGTGCGCAAAACACAGCATCAGCCTGATCGCCATTGGCAATGGCACTGCCAGCCGCGAGACCGACAAGTTGGCAGCAGAACTGATCAAGTTGATGGGCAAACAGTCAGATCGGCTGATTGAAAAAGTGGTCGTCAGCGAAGCTGGCGCCTCGGTCTATTCCGCCAGCGAATTTGCGTCCCAGGAAATGCCGGATGTGGACGTGAGCCTGCGCGGTGCGGCCAGCATCGCCCGGCGGCTTCAGGATCCGCTGGCCGAGCTGGTAAAAATCGACCCCAAATCAATTGGCGTTGGCCAATACCAGCACGACGTCAACCAGAGCGAACTTGCCCGTTGCCTGGAGACGGTGGTGGAAGACTGCGTGAATTCGGTCGGTGTTGACCTCAACACGGCCAGTGCACCGCTGCTGGCCAGAGTATCCGGGTTGAGTGGGGCGGTCGCCAAGGCGGTCGTGCGGTGGCGCGAGGCCAATGGCGCATTCCGCACTCGTCAGCAATTGCTGGAAGTGACCGGTCTTGGCACCAGGACTTTTGAACAAAGTGCCGGTTTCCTGCGCATACGTGGTGGCGACAACCCGCTGGACATGACCGGCGTACACCCCGAAACCTATGCCGTGGTGGAAAAGATCATGGAGAAAACCGGCCAACCTGTGGCGGCGCTGATGGGTCGGGCCGACATGCTCAAAACCCTGCGGCCCGAGTTGTTTGCCAATGCGGAATTTGGTGTGATCACCGTCAAGGACATTTTGAACGAGCTTGAGAAGCGAGGTCGCGATCCACGCCCGGATTTCAAAGTCGCGCGCTTTAACGATGGTGTTGAAGACATCAAGGACCTGAAGGAAGGCATGGTGCTGGAAGGCACTGTGAGCAACGTAGCCGCATTTGGCGCGTTCATCGACTTGGGCGTTCACCAGGATGGGCTGGTGCACGTCAGCCAGCTCAGCCACAAGTTTGTGACCGATGCGCGCGAGGTGGTGAAGACCGGTGACATCGTTAAAGTCCAGGTGGTGGAGGTGGACGTAGCGCGCAAACGCATCGCATTGACGATGAAATTGGGTCCGGCCTTCGCACGCCGTGATGAAGCGGGCGAAAACCGGTTCCAGGGCGCTGCCAACCACCAGCGGGTTGCAACCGGCGGGCGAGGCGGGCAGGGCCGTCCAGATCCAGCGCCCGGCGCCATGGCAACCGCGTTTGCCAGGCTCAATGGCTGAAGCGGTGTGTCGCCAAATCCACAGAGCCATCTGCACAAGACGCAGCGATAATCGACGGTCCCCAGTGCCATTTTCGAAACCAATCGGGCTGTCGAAAATAGCAAACTGGGTAGTCTGCGCAACACTGTCTGGAGATAATTTGTCATGGCCTTGAACCCATGGAATTAACGGCCCTTTTGGCCTCGCAATTCAATCTGCCCAGTATTCCAAGAGTAGTGGCGCTACTGCTGAGCGAGCTTGACCGTGACGAGCCTGACCTGAAACGGGTGTCCCAACTGGTCAGCACCGACCCGGCACTGACCACGCGGCTGCTTCAGATCTCCAATTCCGACGAATATAGGCTGGCCTACACCATCAACAGCGTGTCGGAGTCGCTGGCAATATTGGGGCTCAAGCATGTGCGTGCCATGACGGCACTTGCCGCCAGCGGTAGCTCTTTTAAAGCGGTGGCCGGCATCAATCTTCAGCAATTTTGGAGTTACAGCCTCAATGTCGCCAAGATTTCCAGATCGCTGGCCGGTGTGGTTCGGCAAAACCAGCAAGCGGCCTTCACCTGTGGCCTGATTCACGCGGTGGGTGAGCTGGCCATGCAGTTGGCCATGCCGGAACCGATCGCGATGCTGAATAAAGACACTGTGCCGCTGGGTCTTCGCCGGGCGGGGCTCGAAATGCGCGTTTTTGGCTACGATTTTGGCCATGTGGGCGCAGGCTATGCCCGCCAATGGCAGTTTCCGCAGCCAATTGTCGACGCACTGGAGCATCAGTGTCGTCCGTTTGAGCAGGACGTTTATGAGCCACTGGCCGCCGTTATTCACCTGGCAACCTGGCGGGCCCGCGCCAAAGAAGCGGGGCTGGACCAGCGCGGCCTGGCCGTTACGTTCCCCGGCGAAGTTGGCGACATCATGAAGCTGGACATCGACATGGTGCTGCAGCAGGACCCGATCGATTGGTCAGCCCAGGTCGCAGGTAAACGGTTTCCCTGATTGATTTGAAGTCTTGAGCGTTCGCGAGCCAAAATGCGCCGTTACCTGACCGCCGCCCTTTATAAATTTGTTGCATTGCCCAATTGCGTGGCTTTGAAGCCCGCCTTGCAAGCCGTGTGTGACGCCCATGGCGTCAAAGGCACGCTGTTGCTGGCCACCGAGGGCATCAACGGGACGATTGCAGGTCTTCCCGCGGGCGTGCAAGCCGTGCTTGCGCATCTACGCGCCGACGCGCGCCTGGCCGACTTGGTCCACAAAGAATCCTGGGCCAGCGAGCTACCATTTTTACGGATGAAAGTTCTCATCAAGAAGGAAATTGTCACCCTGGGCGTTTCGGGTGTCAGCCCGACCTTGATGGCTGGCACGTACGTAGCGCCACAGGACTGGAATGCCCTGATCAGCGACCCGAATGTGATCGTCGTCGATACCCGCAACGACTATGAAGTTGAAATCGGCACTTTCGACGGCGCTGTCAACCCCAACCTGAAATCCTTTGCCGACTTGCCTGCCTGGGTGGCCGAGCAGGAGCAGCAAGGTGGCCTGTTGGGCCCAGAACCCCGAGCTGTGGCCGGTAAAAAACCCAAAATCGCCATGTTTTGCACGGGCGGAATCCGCTGCGAAAAGTCGACTGCCCTGATGCGCATGCAGGGCTATGAAGAGGTTTTTCACTTGCAAGGCGGCATCCTCAAATACTTGGAAACCGTGGCACCCGAAGACAGCCTTTGGCGGGGTGAATGCTTTGTGTTTGATGAACGGGTGTCTGTCGGGCACGGCCTGCGGCCCGGGCCTTATGAGCTGTGCCGCTCATGTCGGCATCCGGTGGGTGACGCGCAGCGCGCCTCGCCCCATTACGTCAAGGGCGTGAGTTGCCCGCATTGCTTTGACGCCAAAACGCCCGCGCAGAAAGCTGGTTTTGCTGAGCGGCAGCGTCAGGTTGAGCTGGCGCACCAGCGCGGCGCGGCGCATGTGGGAGCCAAGATGCCAACAAAACACGGACAAGATTGAGTCGGGGGCCAAGCTGCAGACATTGCCATGCTGCCAATCCTGCACAGCTTTCGCCGCTGTTCACCAAAGTTTGACCGAGTAGGACAACTACTACCGCGCGCAGCGGCAAAGTCTGCTTGTGGTAATTTGGCGGTTCACGACAATTTGGATTCACGCTATGGCGCATCGCCAACAATTGGCTGTTGCTGCCTTTACTTTCCCCGTCCCTAAAAGTATTTCTGAAAGCATCCCTTGGTCCGACTGAAATTTTCGATTGCACTGAACTACGACATCACCCAGCCGGGGTGTGACTTCATATTCAACATTCATGCCGCGCAGACCCAGGCTCAAACCGTGGTCAGCGAAACGCTGTCCATCAGCCAGCCGGCACTGCCCAACCTTTACACAGACCCTGCAACGCAATCCCGGTTTGCCCGGCTCAGGGCGGCGGCTGGGCCACTCACGGTGCGGTACGACGCGACGGTCGATATCAACCACTTCACAGCTTTGCCCGACCAGATTGGCGAGGTCTCGGTGGCCAATCTGCCAGGCCCGGTGCTGCCTTACATTTACCCAAGCCGTTACTGCCAGTCTGATCGGCTTCACCGTCTTGCAGTGAAAGAGTTTGGCCATTTGTGGCAAGGCTACGGCCGGGTGCAGGCGATTCGCGACTGGGTTTTGAACCGCGTCACCTTCAAATCGAACTCATCCACCGGCATCACAAGCGCGGTTGATACGCTGGTGGAAGAAGTCGGCGTTTGCCGTGATTTTGCGCATTTGATGATTTCGTTGTGCCGCGCTGTGAACATTCCGGCCCGCTTCGCCACCGGCATTGATTTCGGCGCAGACCCGATCCTTGGCCCCACCGATTTCCACGCCTATGTGGAAGTCTTTCTGGCTGGCCGCTGGTACATTTTTGACCCGTCAGGGGTTGCCATTCCAATGGGCTTTGTGCGTCTGGGCACCGGGCGTGACGCGTCCGACACCGCCTTCGCGACAATCTTCGGCGGGGTTCAAGGCAGCGCACCTTCGATTGCCATTGAGGCGATTGCAGACGCCAAAGGTGTTTTGGTTCAGCCGGCGCACGTTTCTCATGCGCTGTCAACAGACGGGCAGCAGAACCGAAGTTAAACGGCCACCCCGTTGATTGGCCGGAACCATCTTGCAGTGAAGACCGCAAATGTCAAAGAAATTATTTGATATATTAAATATAGCAAACTATCTATATAACACTAGAGCTAGAGCCGATTTTCATCAATAAAATGCCAAAAATGGCTTAAAAAGAGTCCTAATATACCCAAAATAGGTATATTGCGGGCTTCTGGCGCAAGGGGCTCTCATCCTGATTCCTCCGGATGCGCCACTCGGCGGACCACAACGTTCTGTTGGATGACAATAACGCACGGCTTCAGCCAAATTTACAGCCACTTGCGCATAACCATGGTGTTTTGATGACAGCCCCTAACCGCGACAGTTTTCGTTTTTTCCACCGCCTGCGGGTGCGATGGGTCGAGGTGGACATGCAGAAAATCGTCTTCAACGGCCATTACCTCATGTACTTCGACACCGCAGTCGCAGACTACTGGCGGGCGCTGGCGTTGCCGTATGAGGCGGCCATGCACCTGCTGGAGGGCGACCTTTTCGTCAAAAAATCCAGCCTTGAGTACCACGCTTCAGCCCGTTATGACGATGTGCTGGATGTTGGCATGATGTGCTCGCGTGTAGGCAACTCTTCCATGCTGTTTACCGGCGGTATTTTTCGTGGCAATGAGATGCTGATCACGGGCGAGTTGCTGTATGTGTTTGCCGACCCGGCCACCCAAAAGTCCAAACCCGTCCCCACTGCGCTGCGTACGATGTTCGCCGATTTTGAAGCCGGCGCGCCGATGGTCGATATCAGGATTGGCAGTTGGGCGCACCTTGGCGCAATGGCACAGCCGGTGCGCACCGAAGTATTTATCGACGAGCAGCGCATTCCGCTGGACATGGAATGGGACGAGCTTGATGCCGAGGCCGTCCACGCGGTTGCCATCAACCGGCTCGGTCAGCCGGTTGCCACCGGACGCTTGCTGCAACACGCGCCGGGTGTCTCAAAAATTGGCCGCATGGCTGTGAGCCGCGTGCTCAGGGGCTCCAATTTGGGCAAGGACATCTTGAATGCATTGAGCCAGATTGCGCAAAATCGGGGCGATCATGAAATTTGCCTGCATGCGCAGCGCAGCGCAGAGGGCTTCTACCGGCGCCTGGGGTTTCTGCCGCGCGGCGAACCCTTCTCGGAAGCCGGCATTGCGCACATCGAAATGCACCGACCCATTGGCCCAGGTTGACGCTGGCAGGATGAAAGAAATCGCCTGGGGCAAGATTGACTGGGTTGTTGCAGGCTTGGCCGGGACGATGTTTCTGGCTCCCGTTGCAGGCGTCCCCAGCGAGTTGATGCTGCAAGACACGCTGAAGTCGATGGTGGTGTCGTTCGGTGCGCTATTGGCAGCCCTGGTGTTTTTTTTGCGCCAGCGTCAGGCGCCCACTGTCTGGCGTTGGCATCCAGTGATGTGGCTGCCTCTGTCGCTCATGGGCTATGCACTTGGCAGCATGCTGTGGTCGCATGCCTACTTGGCCGGTGTGGAGGCCATTCGCTGGTTCATCTTCAGCCTGTTGCTTTGGTTGGGCATCAACTGTTTCAAGCGCGAGCATTTTTCACTCCTGGCCAACGCGATTCACTGGGGTGCCGTGCTGGCGTCACTTTGGGCAGTGTTGCAGTTTTTGGTTGACTTCAGGCTGTTCCCGCAGGGGCCCAACCCGGCGTCTACCTTTGTCAACCGCAACTTCTTTGCCGAATTTGTGGTGTGCACCATCCCATTTTCGGTTTGGCTGGTGGCTCAGGCGCGCGGCCTGAACCAACTGGTGATGCGGGTTTTCCTCGCGGCTTTCAATGTGGTTGCACTGATGATGACCGGGACCCGATCGGCATTGCTGGCGCTTGGCGTCCTGACAGTTCTGCTGGCGACAGTGGCTTACCGGAAACGCGCCCAACTCACAGGGTCAGGATGGAGCCGTCAAGAGCGGTGGATAGCGGCCCTGACCTTCCTGGCCACCGTTTACGGGCTGGGTTCCGTGCCCACTGGCAACAGCCGCCTTCTGCAGGAAAACTGGGGAGAAACCGCGATTGAGCGCACCTTCAGCCGGGTGTCGAATTTTTCAGTCAACGACGAGTTCACTTCTGGGTCTGGCGCGGTACGGTTGGTGATGTGGAAAGCCACTGGGCGCATGGTTCAGGATCGCCCCGTGACCGGCGTCGGCGCGGGTGCCTGGGAAGTTGACATTCCGTTGTACCAGGCGGCGGGCTCGCAGCTTGAAACCGATTTTTACGCGCACAACGAATACCTACAGCTCTTGGGAGAGTACGGCCTGGTTGGTTGGTTTTTTCTGCTGGGACTGCTCATCTTTCTGATTCGCGTTGGGCGTCAAATCTGGGCGTCAGCAGACGGTGCGTTTCAGGCATTTGCGCTGGCCAGTCTGGTCGCCTTGCTGCTGGTCAGCGGTGCCGGTTTCCCTTGGCGCATGGCAACCACCGGCGCACTTTTTGCGTTGTTGCTTGCTATCTTGGCCGCAGAGGATGCTCAGGCAATTTCAATCAGCGCGCCCAAGGCTGCAGCGCACCTGGGATTGGCAGCTACCCTGGGTTGCCTCACGCTCACAGGCGCCATTTCGCAGCAGGCTGCGCTGGCCGAATACAAGATCATTACCGCCGTGAAAATGGCGCTGACCATTTCGGCCTCAGGAACGCCGTCAGACGTGCGATGGGACGACGCCAAAGCCCGCATGCTGACTTTGGTCCATGAAGGGATCGCAATCACGCCGCACTACCGAAAAATTACGCCCACGGTCGCTGATCAGATTGCAGCTTGGGGTGATTGGAAAAACGCCATCCCAATCTGGCAGTCTGTGGTGTCGTCGCGCCCGTTCATCGTGGCAGTGCTGAGCAATATTGGGCGCGGATACTTGAGTTTGAAAGACGTCGACTCCGCCATCGTCTACCTCGCAAAAGCCAAGGCCATCGATGCCGAGGCACCGGCTGTGCGTTCTCTGGAGGTTGTGGTGCTGGCGCAGAGCGGTCGGGAAGACAAGGCGCTCGAGTTGACCCAAAAGTACCTGAAACAGGGCAGTTTTGACCCAGAGTTGCTGAATGTCGCGATCTCACTGGGCACCCGCGCCAGGGACTGGCCGTTGGTGATTCAGGCACTGACGCTGCGAAGCAAAGGATCCGCAGCGCTGGCGTCAGACAGCTGGCTGCGCATTGGCACGATCTACCTGACGGAAATGAACGATGAAGCGCAGGCATTGCACGCGTT
>JANOMD010000418.1:0-6712 GCA_031420135.1 Rhodoferax sp.
AAATCTGGCTTGAGTTCGATTGCTTTGCGATAGGCTGCGAGGGCCTCGGTGGGCTGGTTCTTGCCAAAAAAAAGTAGGTCACCTTTCAGGCGCCAAGCGTCGTGGTTCTTGGGGTTTTTGGTGGTGATGCCCTCGACCAGCGCAAACGCACCATCAAAGTCTTTTTCGGTTGCTTTTTGCCAGGCACTCGCAATTTGAGCAGGTACGTGCCCGGGTTCGGCGACCAGCGCGGCTGCCAACGCTGTTTTGGCCAGATCGGGCTTGCCCAAACCAGCGTAGGCGGATGACATCAAGGTCAGGAGTTCTGCCCGGGCCGGTGCAGTGCCCAGTTCAGTTTTGGCAAATTCATCGGTCATTTTCTTGAGTTGCCCTTGCGCCAGCATGGCGCGGACCAGTTCAGGGACGACCTGATCGACCGAAAATTTAAGCTCAAGCGCTTTGCGCAGTTCAACCTCAGCGCTGGCCACTTCCCCGGTCTTCAAGAGGACGGTACCCAGCAAATACCTGGCCTCGGCAGAGTCAGGGCTTTTCTGCAGCGCATTTTTGATCTGGATGACAGCGGCTTTGTGGTCGTTCTTTGCTACATATTCCCTGGCAGAGGCCAACATTGAATCGGTACTGTCACCACTACACCCCGCCAGGATGAGTGACAGCGCCAAGCCTGACGCGAGCAAGGTGAGGTTCGACTTGCCGAAACGGAAGTGGAGCGGCTGATTGTGACGATCAGACATTTTCATGGTATTTCCTAACCTTGCAAAAAAGAAAAATAAAGGGTGAAAGTCATCACTTCAAGCCCAGACGGTGCATCAAGTCATACAGAGTGGGGCGACTTACGCCCAGCATTTCAGCCGCTTTCACGACATTGCCATTGACCCTGCCCATAGCCAAAATGATCGCATTTTTTTCAGCTTTTTCACGAATCGTGCGCAAATCCAGAGATCTTCCGCCATCATCCGCCTCGGGGAAATTCAGCCCGATATCCTGTGACGTGATCTGGTTGCTATCCACCATGATGACCGCCCGCTTGATGCAGTTTTCGAGCTCCCGGATGTTTCCGGGCCAATGGTGGGCCTCAATGGCCCGAACAGCGTCTTCGCAAAGGCTGAGCGTCCCGCGATTCTGTTCCGCTGCAAAGCGACGCGCAAATGCATGCGCCAACAACGCTGCGTCGCCCACCCGCAACCGCAACGGCGGAATGTTGACGACAATTTCAGCCAGTCGATAGTAAAGGTCCTCCCGGAACCGACCCTCTTTGCTCAGCACCTTGAGGTCCTGATGGGTGGCGCACACGATTCTGACATCGACAGGAATTTCCTGGCGCCCGCCGACGCGCTCAATGGTTCGTTCCTGCAAAAAGCGCAATAGCTTGGCTTGCAATGAAAAGGGCAAATCCCCAATCTCATCCAGCATCAGCGTGCCGCCAGCGGCCATTTCAATTTTGCCTAGGGTTGTTTTGGCGGCTCCGGTAAAAGCGCCCTTCTCGTACCCGAACAATTCGCTTTCAAGCAGATTTTCAGGAATCGCCGCACAGTTGATTGCGACAAATTTGCCGTTTCTGCGGGGTGAGGCCTGATGCAATCCGCGCGCCAGAATTTCCTTGCCAGTACCACTTTCCCCCAGCAACATCACGGTTGCATTGCTGCCTGCTACCTTTTCAATCGTCCGGCAAATCTTCAGCATGTCCGGATCACGCGTCATCAGCCCGGCCAACGAATCGGGTGGCTGAAGCGCCTTAAGGCGGCGATTTTCGCGCTGCAACTCGAAAAGTCTGTAGGCCCGGTCGATGGTGAGATTCAACATCTCGGGCTCAAACGGTTTGGCGAAGAAATCGTAGGCCCCCAACGCCACTGCACGCAAGGCATTGGCCTGGTCGTTCTGGCCGGTGAGGACAATCACTTTGGTATCGGGCGCAGCCGCCAGAATTTGCTCAAGCAGCTTAAACCCTTCAGACACCGAATCCGCATCGGGCGGGAGGCCCAAATCCATGGTGACGACGGCTGGAGAATGACGTCGCAATTGCACCAGCGCGCTTTCCCGGTCGTGCGCAGTCACCGCCTCAAATTGATCGAGCGACCATTTGATCTGCTTTTGGAGCGCCAGATCATCTTCAACGATCAGCAGAGATCGCATTTTTTCCGTGGTCATTGGGCTTCCAGCATGTGCAGGTCTGATTCTGTCTGTAGTTCAAATAGCGGCAAGAGCATTGTGACCTTGGTGCCCTTTGATAATTCGCTGTCAACTTCTATTTTGCCGCCCAGTTCCTGAATGTATTGAAAGCTTTCATAGGCGCCAATCCCCATGCCAGCCTCTTTGGTGGTCTGGAACGGTTTGAAAAGGCGGTCACGAATAAACTCCCGAGACATCCCCTGGCCGGTATCTGCAACTTCGATACGCGCCTGGCCGCCCTGTCGACCCAGGGAAAGGCGCACGCGGCCAGAGGCATTGGTCGCATCAAACGCATTTTGAACGACGTGTCCAATCACGCGTTCCAGCCGTTCCTCGTGTCCGCGCGTTCCGATCCTGTGGACGATTGCCACTTCAAGTGTGCGCCCTCTGCTGGCAGCCATCGCTTCGATCCGGGCAACGACTTCGCACAAGTTCACACCAACCGCCGTCCCGGGGGGCGTGGCACCTTCACGCAACTGCAACATCATCTGGCGCATGCGGTCCAGCGAGTTCTCTACCGTCAAGAGCATGTCTTTCTGGAACTCGGGGTTTTGACTGTGGCGCTGGGCGTTTTTCATCATCAATGACAGTTGCGTGACAATATTTTTGAGGTCGTGCACTACAAATGCGGACATACGGTTAAACGCGTCGAACTTGCGAACTTCCAGCAGGGCTTCGGTCGCCTGCATCTGGGCCAGAAAACTGGCGGCCTGGCGACCTGCAGTCTTCAGCAGGTCATTCACCTCCCAATTCACCTCCAGGTGCGTGCGGGCTCTGGCCAGCACCACAAAGCCAATCATCTCGTCGCCCACGTTCAGCGGCACGATCAACCAGGCCTGCTCGATCTCCTGCAGCCATTGCGGTAGCGATAGTTGCCCATACCGGCGCGCAGACGATCGAAATTCCTCCAGATTGATGACCCAGCCGCTGGTCGCCATGAATTGGCAAAGGGGGGAATTGCCATCTTCTTTAACCTCGGACTGAGCCAGGTTCCAGCGGGACACCTGGCTGAATGTGGACTCTCCGCGATTTTTCATCCATAAGCCGCCCCCAGGGCTCTCCAGCAGGTCTGCCAATCCCCGTACCACCTGCTGCCCCATTTCCTGCGGTGAGTTTTGGCTGGAAAGCGTCTTGGTAAAGCGCAACCACTCTTCCCGGTAGTCGTACCGGTATTGAAAGAAGTGCTTGCCCAGAAAAACGCGGAGTTTGGCGCGGACGGTGCCGGACAGAGCCAGAACAATTAGCAAAATCAAGGCGAAAAACACCAACGCCAATTGCAGGGCACGGCCCCATTCGCCGCCAAAATACCGCACGTAATAGCCTACGCCAGACACAAAAATCAGGTAAATGCCGGCGATCAAAAGCGTCGCCGAGTGAAACGCCGCCTTTCGGGACACCTGAATCTTTGAAATCCAGTCGCTGCGACGGGTGCTGGCCAGTAAGAGCAATGGCACCATCAGCGTATGCACCGCGCCCCGAATGCTGACAGCGTCATGGTCCAGACGGTTGAAGAGCACCGCCTGCGAATAGAGATAGACATCGAACAGCGCTGCGCCAGCGAGTCCCAGGCACAGGGGTTTGACGTTCCAGCGTGAATCCTCCGAAATATTGCGAAACAGTTGCTCCACCAGCATCAGCATAAATACCGGCATGGCCATCGAGCTGAAGAGCACGAGTCGGGCGGTATCGCCCAGCCAACCCATTTCAAGTGCAGCAAGTGTGCGCGCCAGCAACCCAAACAACAATAACGCGATGGAAATTGGCACCATCCAGCCCATGCCTGCCGGCAAGCGACCGCTCTGGGTGGTTCGCAGAATCATCAGCAAAAAGGCAAACCAGCCACCGTAACGCAGCAGGTCAGACAGCTCGCCCCACAACAGCAAGTTCCGCAACCCCGTGGACAAAAACGCCAGCATCAACCAGCCCCACAGCGAGCTAAAGAAAATCGCGCAGAAAAAAGCGATTCTGGGCGGGTCCAATGGCCGGCTCACGTACCCAAGCACATGCAGGCGCAGCGCGAACGCGAGGTAGCTGGCGCCGACCAGCCCGCAACTCCACGCAGTCAACGTGACGGTGCTGGTCTCCATGCGCTACTGCGCGCCCTTGCCTGTCAAGACCACGCCTACGGTTTCAAACAGGATCACCAGATCAAGAAACCAGGTGTGGTTCTTGACGTAATACAAATCGTATTGCAGCTTCTCGGCAGAGTCTTCCATGGTTGCGCCGTAGTGGTAGCGAACCTGCGCCCATCCGGTCAACCCCGGTTTGACGCTCAAACGAACCGCGTAGTAAGGGATTTCCTGCGTCAGCTTGTCCACAAAAAAGGCTCGCTCCGGTCGCGGTCCCACCAGGCTCATGTCGCCCATCAAGACTGTGATGAGCTGCGGCAACTCATCGATGCGCAATTTACGGATGATGCGCCCGACGCGGGTCACCCGGTCATCCTGCGCGGTCGCCCAGCGCGGGGTGCCGTCTTTTTCAGCGTCAGTAACCATGCTGCGAAATTTGACAACGCTGAACAGCCGCCCATTCAGGCCTACGCGTTCCTGCAAGTACAGAACTGGGCCGCCGCTTTCCAGCAATATCAGAATGCCGGTCAGCAGCATGACCGGCAGGGAAACAATGATCAGCACCGTCGCAAACAGGATGTCAAACATCCGCTTGACTGCCGTGCGCGCCAAGCCCTGATTAAACCCGTCGCCAAAGATCAGCCACCCGGGGTTGACGGAATCGAGCCTGATCTGACCCAAGGTTTGTTCAAAATGGGTCGCAATGTCCACCACCCGCACGCCACGCAATTTGCAGTCCAGCAACTCGCGCAGCGGCATGCTTCCGCCGCGCCGCTCCGCCAGCGCCACCACAATCTCGTCAACCTGTTCGTCAACCACGATATCGGTCAATGATTTGTCCGGCGTCAAAACGCCCCAGGCCGAGACTTCGGCAACGGCTTCATTCGGACCCGCAAAATACCCGACTAAATCAACATTGGGGTCGGATTTTTTCAGCGAACGGCCCACCAATTTGGCCCGCGTACCCGTTCCAAAGATGAGAATTCTCTGACGAACCAGCGACTGTGAACTGGAATGCGCGGCGTACACGCGGTGGGCGAGCACCAGCACAATGCAGGCGGCAACCACCATGGCAAAGGTCCTGCGGTCGATCAGATTCAGCGGCAACAGGCTGAATATCAGGTAGGCAAGGGCCAACGTCATGGTTAAAGCCAGGACTGCGCGCGACCGCGTTTGGCCGACTGAACGGGTATGAACCCGTTGGTAAAACCCTAGCCCGGAATTGATCGCCAGCATGCCTACCGCCAGCAAAAATGAGCAGGTAACGGCAATCGAAAGGCCTGACGCAAGGTCGCTCACCTGCCACATGATCGAAAGGATGACGGTCAATGCGACCAGCCCGAGGTCAAAGAAAACCTGCAGCAGCGTGCGTCTGTGAAGGTAGTGGTTGAATATTTTTATCACGCCCCAGTTCCCAAACGATTCGATAGCTCAGTCTTTGTCAAATGAAGTCCTCATTGCCTGCCAATGTTACACGCGCAATTGTTATTCCAGATTACAGCGTTGCCCAGCCAGCCAGGCGGGCTCGAACCACACCCAGCTATTTTCTCGCACCTTCATGGCCCCGGGCCAGTTGAATGGTAAATAGCAACACCAGATAAATCAGAAAGGCAACCCGGGGGACATCCATCAAACTGCTCACCAACCCGATCAGTGCCGCGCCAGCCAGGCTGGCCAACAAAAAGCGCCCTTGGGCAGTACCACCCTGAGCACGTGACGCCACACCCTTGACAGCAACGAGTGCCAGCAGTCCCGTCAGCACCAGTCCGATCACGCCGCGTTCAATCAGAAGCTCCAGATAAAGATTATCAATGTGCCAAGGCAAATAATAGCTTTGGGCGGAGCCCAGCCAATGGGCAAGTCCGTGGGAAAAATCACCGTTTGCCAGGAAGTCTTGTCCGGTCGGCCCGACCAGCCGAATTTTTCGCAGCTCCAGCGCACCACCGGCATTGATCACCGAGATCGAAAAAACGCCGTACCGTGGCAGGTCACTTAGATGAGGAGCCTCTACGCGGCTTGCGCGACCTCTGAGCGGGATGCTCAACTGTTGCCAATTGCCGTTGATCGGACGCAACTTGAAAAACCGGTAGTGGCAGTTTCCTTCGTAGATCATGTGCCTTTCACAAACTTTCAGGCGAATGTCAGCGTCCTGGGTCACGCGGACAGTCAGGTTGACCGCATAGGTCAAATGCTTCTCGAAGTCAACGCGCTGAGTCAGGGAAAACAGGCCACCGAACTCCGGGTTGTCCTGCGGCCCCAGTAATTTGACCTGATGGCGCGAAAGTGAAGCGTCCGCTCGGCCGGGTTCTACCTTACCCCCGCCGCTATCGGCCTGCCGCTCTTCAAGCCGCACTGCGCCCGAGAATTCGGTGTCGTCGCTGATCTGCGCGTACTCTGCGGGCAAGCGCCCCAGTCCTTTGCCAATGGCCCAATCCAGCGGCGTTTGCAACAGGCTCAAACCGCGCTGCCAATGCTCG
>JANOMD010000419.1:0-7141 GCA_031420135.1 Rhodoferax sp.
GGTAAGAACGTCTCGCAACACAGGCTCCCCCACCTCATGTGCCAGTGTCTGAACATCAGCGTAGTCGCCAATGTTCATGACCTGGGCAATCACCCTGTGCGGCATTGCAACCGCATTGTCTGGCGTTTTCCACCAGACGTATTTTGCGGCCAGATTTCTCAATGTTTCATTGTTGATCACGATCACGACCACGGCATGAACTCCAGCTTGGCTTTTTTACCTTCGACCTGTATGTGCCAGATTTTACGCTTCGTCACGCTGCCCGTGTGCCTGCGGCAAGCCGTGCCCACCGCCAGTGAACAGGGGCCGGTATCGAGCCGTCGACCCGCCATGGGTGAGCGACAGATATTGCCCATGCAGACCATTAAAATTTTTGTCATTGACGGGGATCTCGGAAAGTCATCTTCAAGGGCTGCCTACAGGTCACTTGTCAGGATGTGATTTTCACCATGGTACCCAAACTCGTGTGCCCAAACTTGTGTACCAAAACTTGTGTATCAGAACTTGTTTCTGGCATCCCGAAGGCCCCGGATGTAGTGATAATTGATGCAGCCAGTGAACAAATATCAATTGGAAAAAAATGACAGAGCAGCCAGAGGAGCCAGTGGTAAATCGACCGGTGGCGATTCTCACCCAGGTCAATAAAACCTACCACCTGGATTCAATCAGCGTCCCCGTGATCAAAGCGGTTGATGTTCTGGTGCGCCAGGCGTGTTTTACCGTGCTGCTGGGTCCGTCCGGCAGTGGCAAGACGACGCTGCTCAACATGATCGGCTGTATCGACAAGCCTGACTCCGGCGAAGTCATTGTGGCGGACTGCAAGGTGGGCGAGCTGACGGACGATGACCTGTCCGACTTTCGCGCCAAAAACATCGGGTTTATTTTTCAGAACTTCAACCTGCTGCCGGTCCTGAGCGCCTACGAAAACATTGAATACCCCCTGCTGCTGGCGGGCGCATCCGCAAAAAAACGGGGCGACCGGGTGCCCAAGTTGCTGGATGCTGTGGGCTTGGGGGACAAGGCAAAAAACCTTCCCGGGCAATTGTCAGGCGGACAACGCCAGCGCGTCGCCATTGCCCGCGCGCTGGCCCGAAAACCCAAGCTGGTGATAGCGGATGAGCCCACGGCCAACCTGGACAGCCAGACCGGTGCCGCCATACTGGCCCTGATGCGCCGGATGGTGGCGCGCTACGAAATTTCGTTTATTTTTTCATCCCATGACCCGGAAGTCATCAAGGCGGCAGACGACACGATTTTCCTGAAAGACGGAACGATTCGGGGCATTCGTCGCAAAGGCCAGGAAGCCGCGCCATGATGACGCTCAACCTGGCCGTCCGGAATCTTCTGCGCAACCGGCGCCGCTCATTGGCCACTTTGCTGGCGATGGCGATTGGTTCGACTTCGATACTTTTGTTCGGCGGCTACAGCACCAACATCAACTACTCCATGCACACCGCCTATGTGCAAACAGGCGGTCACCTGCAAATTCAGCACAGGGACTTTTATCTTTACGGCAGCGGCAACCCGACCGCTTACGGCATTGCCGACTACACCAAGATCCTGGCCGCCATACAGAACGACGAAGGGTTGCGCCGCGTGGTCTTGGTCGCGACGCCAACCTTGCAGTTCGGTGGTATAGCAGGCAACTACGCAGCCAGCGTATCCCGCACCATCATAGGTAAGGGCTTCGTCGCGGAAGACATCAACCGCATGCGGCGCTGGGACGACTTTAATCTGGGCACCAGCTATCCGGTGTCTGCTCTGGAGGGATCTGCGGTAGACGCCGCAATTGTTGGAACAGGCGTGGCTCGTGTCCTCCAGTTATGCGATGCATTAAAGATTTCTCGCTGCCCCAAGCCCGAAAAGGAACAGAAGTCCGACGGCGCGTCTCTTCCGGCCGACATCGCCCAACTCAGCCTGCTAGAGACACCGGCTGCGTCAGCCGCCGCCGGGGCGAGTTCACGCAGAATCGAGGTGCTGGCCGGCAATGCCCGAGGTACGCCTAACGTTACTTCGCTGGAAGTCATACGCGCCGAAGATCAGGGTTTCAAAGAGCTGGATGAAGTCTATGTAATGATGCATCTTGCGCAGACCCAGCAGCTAATTTATGGCAAGTCTCCGCCCAAGGTAACCTCGATCATTCTCCAACTGCGGCACTCCGACCAAATTCCGGCAGCGCTAGTGCGCCTGACGCCGATACTGTCCACTTTCTCCGCCAACCAGCCGCTGACGGTGCTGGACTTCCGAACCTTGAATCCCTTTTATGTCCAAACCATCCAGTTATTCGACACAATTTTTGGTTTTATCTTTGCGCTGATTGGCGCCATCGTTCTGTTCACCGTCAGCAACACCATGAACACGGCGGTGGTCGAACGAACTGTGGAGATTGGCACTCTGCGTGCCATTGGCTTACGCCGGGCCGGAGTTCGGCGCCTGTTCGTGACCGAAGGGTCTTTGCTGGGTTTGGGCGGGGCAATGCTCGGTGTTGTGCTGGCCCTGGGATTTTCCGCCCTTGTTAATCAGTTGGGCTTGACATGGTTGCCACCAGGCGGTGTCGATCCCTTGCCGCTAACACTTAGAGTCTGGGGTGAAGCCCGCATGATTCTCGGCACCACATTTGGCCTTGTGTGCATTGCTATCGTGTCAGCATGGTGGCCCGCTTACCGGGCTGCGCAATTGGATGTGGTTGATGCCCTGCGGCATGTTTGATGAAGAAAGTTACCAACATCATGAAGCCCTTGATTTTTTTTATTGTCTCGAACCTGCTCGGGCTTGGCGCTGTATCAGCGGCTCCGACGGCTGACGAAATCCTCGCCGCCAGCGATGCAATTCGCAATCCGGGGCGCTCATTTAGCGTGACTGTCACGCTGAATGAATTTCAAGCTGGCAAACAAGTCGACAGCAGTACGCTGACGAGCTATTCCCGTACGCAACAACAGGGCGGACAGTTTGCCAGCTTGATCCGCTTTGTGCTGCCGGCGCGCGATACTGGCAAGCTGATGCTCAAGAACGGCAGTGACATGTGGTTTTACGACCCGTCCAACAAGGCCAGTGTTCGCCTCTCGCCGCAACAGCGCTTGCTAGGACAGGCGTCCAACGGCGATGTGGCGACCGTCAATCTGGCGAAAGATTACAAGGCGACGCTGGTCGGCGACGAGGATATCCAGGACGGTGAACGGCGCACCCGCAAGTCCCACAAACTCGCTCTTGTAGCAGCATCACCGGATGTTACATACGCAACCATTGAGATGTGGGTCGATGTCGAAAACAACCGGCCTCTCAAGGCACGCTTCTTCGCCGAATCGTCACGCTTGCTCAAGACCGTTTACTATCGTCGTTTCCAGCCTGAGCTGGGAGCAATGCGCCCGACCGAGACGGTGATCATTGACGGTCTGGACCCCCAGTCGGTCACGCTGATGCGTTTTTCCGACTACAAGGCACGCACCATCCCCGATACTTGGCTGCAACGGGATTTTCTGCCCCGTTTTCAACCGGAGTAAGTCCATGCGTCTTTTTGCCTGCAAGTTTGTCTTTGGCTTTTTTGCGGTTGCGGTGGGCCACGCATTGCCCGCGCTGGGTGCAGACGCCGACTCAGACGCCTTGAATTTGCAAAGCGCCCCCCCCGTTTCCGCCCAAGCAATGCGGGACACCAAAATTTTTGTAGAAGCGGCGATTGGCAACGCCAGCCAGCGTTACCAGCCGAACAGCCGCAATATAGGGCGTGTATCGCTGGATTTTTCGCACACTGCACGGCTTGGGCCCGGTTTGCGGGCCGTATTTTCGGACCGGCTGGACCAGATTCACGCCCGGGATGCAGGGTCAGATGAGACTGTCAACAGCCTGCGCGAGGCCTATTTGAGCTGGCAGCCCGAGGGCGCAAACACAGTGCTGGAATTTGGGCGTATCAACCTGCGTTATGGGCCAGGTTATGGCTACAACCCAACCGACTTTTTTCGCGACGGCAGCCTGCGCGTCCTGACCACGGCCGACCCGTTTGCCGTGCGCGAAAATCGGCTGGGTACCGTCATGCTGCGCGGGCAACGCCTGTGGGCCGATGGTTCACTGTCGGTTTCCATTGCACCCAAGTTGGCCGAACGCCCCAATCCGGATGGCTGGAGCTTGGACCTCGGTTCCACCAACAACCGCGACCGTGCCTTGATCGCGCTCAGCACCCAGTTTTCGCAGCGCGTCAGCAGCCAGGTGCTGGTTTACAAGCAGCAGGGCCTGTCGCCAACGCTCGGTGCCAGCCTCACAGCGTTGCTGTCAGACGCCGCAGTAGCGCACCTGGAATGGTCGCGCGGCAGTGAGCCCGACTTGCTAAGCCGCGCATTGGCTTTGACGCCGAGCCCGGCCACGCGCAATCGCCTGGTCACCGGCCTCACCTACACCACCCTTGGCAAGTTGTCGGTTACCGCTGAATACCAGTACAACGGTTTTGCGCTGAACCAGTCAGCCTGGGCCGCCCTTGGCGCGGTGCCAATCAACCAACTGGCGTATTTGCGTGAAGCACTGCGGCTGCAGGAACTGGCGCCGCGTCAAGCCTACCTGATCTACGTGACGCAAAAGAGTCTGGGCCTGAAGGGTCTAGACCTGACGGCTTACCTTCGCCTGAATCCCAGCGACGACAGTCGGCTTGCCTGGGTGGAGTTGCGCCACCACTGGCCGAGTTTTGACCTGAGCTTTCAGCTTCAGCAGAACATCGGCCGCCCCAGCAGCGAGTTTGGAATATTGCCGGACCGCCGCATCATCCAGGTTTTGGGAACCTACTTTTTCTGATGTCAAAACTTCTTCCGTCAGACTGTGCCACGTGGGTAGCAGACTGCCAGACTTGGGAATCAAGCAAAAATAACTTGAATAATTGGATTCAGGCAGTCTGATCACGCGCCGCAATCGGCAGTTCCATTCTCCGTGAAACTCATCGCGTTCAATCACCTGCGTGGCGAGTTCTTCATCGGAGACTTTGATGCCCGGCGCGCACATGTTTTCATCAAGGAAAGCCTTGATATGAATTCCTTGGGTGGTGGTGCTGCCAATCAAATTGACCACCACTTCCCGAATGATCGGTCGCCGTCCTCTCCAGTTGGCGGTGATATGGCAGAACATGCGATGTTCAATCCCCTTTGCGCCCCGGTATAGTTAGCCTTAATGAGCCGTGAGACCCTGACCCAAATCCTCGACCTCGCACGCTGGGCACCCAGCGGCGACAACACCCAGCCGTGGCGCTTCGAAATCGTCGATGACCAACATATCCGGGTGCATGGTTCTGACACCCGCGACCATATTCTTTACGACTACGACGGTCACCCGAGCCACATTGCCCATGGCGCGCTGCTTGAAACCATGCGAATTGCGGCAACAGGATTCGCCCTGAAAACCAGCTGGACTGTTTTGTCCGGGGGAGATGATCGCAACCCGGTCTATAACGTCACCCTGGTGCCGGACCAATCTGTGGTGCAAGACCCGCTGTTTGCCTGCATCACGGCGCGTACGGTGCAGCGCCGCCCCATGAGAACTACTCGGCTCACCAGCACACAGCGCCAGGCCCTGATTGACGCTGCGGGGAAAGACTTTAGTGTGCAGCTATTTGAATCAGGGGGCGAGCGCATGAAAGTCGCCAAGCTGTTGTGGAACAGCGCCAAAATCCGCCTGACCTGCCCGGAAGCGTATACCGTACACAGGGACATCATCGAATGGCGCGCCCGTTACAGCAAAGACCGCATACCCGGGCAAGCCGTCGGCGTTGACCCGGCCACCGCCCGCCTGATGGAGTGGGTCATGCAAAGCTGGGGGCGGGTTGAATTTTTCAACCGATACCTTTTAGGGACAGTGGCTCCGCGAATCCAGCTCGACTTGCTGCCGGCGCTGTGTTGCGCGGCCCATCTGCTGGTGCGGCCTGCGCGCACACCCGCACGCCTGCAAGACTGGGTTGATCTTGGCATTGCCGTGCAACGCATCTGGCTGACAGCGACGCTGCAAGGCCTGAATTTGCAACCGCAGATGACCCCGGTGATTTTTCGCTGGTACGCCCGCGCAGGGCGCCGCTTCTCCACTGAGCCGACACTGTTTGACCAAGCGCTCAAGCTGTCCGGTGATTTTGAGCGCATTGCCAATGCGACGCCAACGGACGATTTTGGCTTCTTCGCACGGGTGGGCGTTTCGCAAGTGCCGCAAAGCCGATCCATCAGACAAGACCTTATGGCCCTGATGAAGGTTTGACCGGCAGCCTCGCCATGCAACATCGACGCATACTTTTCGTCGCGGAGGCCGTAACCTTGGCGCATGCTGCCAGGCCCATCGTACTGGCGAATAGTCTGGAAGGTTTGGGCCACCATATCGTAATGGCCTGCGATGATCGATACAAACGATTTATGGTTGACCAGAGTTGGCCTACCCTGCCGCTACGCAGCATCAGCAGCCAGCGATTTTTGCGAAGCCTGGCTTGGGGCACGCCCGTCTATGACCTGCCAACGTTGCGCCGTTATGTTGCCGCAGACATTGATCTGATCGAACGCGTCAAGCCAGACCTGATCGTCGGTGACTTTCGACTTTCCCTCTGCGTCAGCGCCAGGCTTGTCGGAATTCCTTACACGACGATCACGAACTCGTATTGGAGTCCGTTTATCCGGAACATGCCGTTCCCGTTGCCTGTGTTGCCTTTATCGCGCTGTATGCCGTTAGCCATAGCGCAACCGATTTTTGATGCCGTCAAAATGCGGGCTTTCAGCGTGCATTGTCGGCCACTCAATCGATTGAGGCAGGAGCATGGCTATCCGTCGTTCGGCAATGACCTCCGCTTGGCCTACACCGACGCCGACTACACCTTGTACGCCGATGCCCCCGCGATGTTCCCCATTGAGCGCCTACCGCCCCATCATCGTTTTCTTGGGCCGATTCTCTGGTCGCCACCGGTGCCGACTCCCAATTGGTGGAATGATTTGCCGACCGACAAACCCATCGTCTACCTGACGCTGGGAAGCTCCGGCTCGCCCAAAGTGATGCGCATGGTGATTGACGCGTTGGCAGACCAGCCGGTGACGGTGATTGCATCGACCGCAGGCGCACCGATCCCCCAGACGCTCTCGCAGAATCTTCATGTGGCGGACTACCTGCCAGGAATCGAGGCTGCTGCACGGGCAAGCCT
>JANOMD010000420.1:0-2272 GCA_031420135.1 Rhodoferax sp.
TGCTTAACGGTCATTGACTGGCATTGGGTGCGAACAGGGCGGGCTCGTAACAAGAGGTGGCCTCCTCAAGACGGAATCACTGTGCAACATGCGATGGCCCCGGTTTCGCGCCATCATGCAACATGCGCTGAACCGCTGCCAGATCCCCCCTGGGCGTGCGGCCTTTCCCGTCAGCCTTGAGGGCACCGCGCAGGTTGTCATGGTCATATACCAGCAGGTGCACGCCGACCTCCTCGTTCAGGCCCTTGCAGAAGCTGTGCACGCTCAGCGCATTGACGGATTCTCCGTTGAAGCCCGTGATCGTGCGCGGCACGTAGCTGACCCGAAAGTCGATCAGTGCGATTTCGGCTGACTTGGAATCGTCACAAAACAGCTGGATGTAAACATCGCTCAGCCGAGTCGCCGTGCCATGCCACACCGCACCGCCCAGGTGGGGCCGGAAAGCCGCCATGTGCTGCATCCACAATACAGCATGCTCCCGCAATGAGAGCAACTCCGCAGGCTGGGTGTCGGCGCAAAACAGGGCGATGTAGTCTTTGACTTCGTCCTCAACCTCGTCATTGCCCGGCATTGGTGTGCGGGCGGGAAGCTTCATTTCCTTGATGGCGCGCCGCTTGGCCGGGCCGTACTCCAGACCTTCTTCCACTACCAGGCGGGCGGCCACGGCGGCAATTTCGGATTTTGCGTCAAGCAGGGTCATGGTCAGGCGTTATGTTTGCGAAGTGATGCGCAGGCTGCCAAGCTCAGGGTGGCGGGCAGGCAGACACAAATTCACTGAAGGATATTGTGTATTGATTGTCATGGCTCATCACCTTACATGGCGTTTTCATCAGGGCCGTGCGGAATGCTTCCTCGCGACCCTGCCATTACAGGAAACCCCATGCACGCCACGATGGTGAACACCCCGCTGTCGCTGAACCACTAATTCTAATGAGCTATCAAGATGATCCTAATTATGGGACACTCCGGGATTCATGCATTCCCTGGAGCGTACCCATGGCAAGACCACGTCGAGTTGATATGGAGTTGGTGACGCAAGCGCAAGTCGTGGCGGCACAGGCGAACGACGTCGAATCGCTGCGCTGCGCCCAGGCTGTACTGCTGCCAGCGGTATTGGGCGCGACGCTGGAGCAGACGGCCATGCTGTTGGGCGTCGGACGGGCGAGCGTGTTGAGGCTGCAAGGCCGACTGCGCGAGTTTTGCGCCAATCCCAACGCCGAACGGCTGAGTTGGGGCGGTCGACGCCGCGCCTCACTGACCCCAGAGGAGGAGAGGGACTTCTTGGCACGCTGGCAGGATGAATCCAATGCCGGTGAAGTCTTGGTAGCGTCGCCGCTGCGAGCGGCGTTGGCGCATAGGCTGGGGCACCCAGTGGCAGCCTCCGTTGTGTATCGCATGCTGGCGCGCCACGGTTGGCGCAAAGTGGCACCGGACACCCGCCACCCCAAGAGCGACCCGCAAGTGCAGGATGAGTGGAAAAAAAACTCCCCGAAACTCTGGCAGCGCTTATGAAGCCAGAAGAGGTTCAGGGTCGGCGGGTGCGCTTGATGTTCCAAGACGAGGCGCGCTTTGGCCGAATGGTGCGCATTCGCCGCTGCTGGGCGCCCAGTCCAAAACGACCGACGGTCTGCAACGGCTACGAGCGGGAGTTCGTCTATGTCTATGGCGCCGTCAGCCCCATCGAGGGTGAGCTTGACTGGATGACCTGTCGGCAGATGAACACCGAGCGCATGACCGAATTCCTGGCGCAAGTCAGTGCCGCCCATGCCACGGAATTCATGTTGATGGTCGTTGACGGTGCTAGCTCTCACGTATCAAAGGATTTGGTGGTCCCTGAGAACATTCGCCTGCTGCGCCTGCCACCCTATGCGCCAGAGCTCAACCCGCAGGAGCACGTCTGGGACGAAGTGCGCGAAAAGGAGTTTCCCAACCGTGTCTTCAATGACCTCGCCAGTGTGATCCGTCAGTTGGAAACAGGATTACCCAGGCTCGCCGCCAACACCAAGGGTTTGCACGGCTTGACGGCATGGCCTTGGATAGTTAGTCTCAACTTGAACGCTACTTAGAATAAGTCATGGGCAAATACTACGCCGCCTTCTTCGCCGTGGGCACCATCTGCGCCACCCACTCACGCGGCGCCAGCGGCTTTGTGGAGGATTTGAACGCGGCCTTCGCCACCGGCATCGGCACCGACAGCCGCATCACCGGCAGCGGCAGCCTGAACGGCATTCTGGCGCTTATTCTAAGTAGCGTTCAAGTTGAGACTAACTAT
>JANOMD010000421.1:0-1707 GCA_031420135.1 Rhodoferax sp.
GTGGCCCTAGCCGCATCTATCGCCGGACCCATCGACAGCAAAGCCGCCATGGCTGCGACCTGGACTTTCTCTGCATCGGCCCAATCGCGCTCCAGAGTACGGATCGCGGCGAGTTGCTCACGCGTCGGCCCAAACGGTTCCCAGCCCTTTTTGACGTACCACTTGGCAACCGCCGCACTGGTCTGCTGGTCGTAGACGCCATCCACCGGCCCGGGGTCAAAGCCCAGGCGCTTCAGGCCCTGCTCAAGCTGGCGCACGTCGTCGCCTGCTGCGCCAGGCGTTAGGTCACGGTAAGCCGGCACTTGCCCCTGAAAAATGAAAACCGGTCTGCCTGATGCGGTCAGCAATACGGCACCCTCACCCAACTGGGTGTTGCGCGCCGGCATGGTCGTGATCAGGCTTGCAAGCGGCTTGAGCGTGGAAGGTGCTATCGACACAGGTTGTGGCAGTCCGAATCGCGCCGTGCCGCGCGTGACCACATTGGCACCCAGCACGCGCCGCTCTACAGGCACCAGTATCGGAGAAGGTGCAGGTGGGGCGGTGCGTGCGGCCGCGTCGGCCGGCGACTCAATGCGCGAACCGGCCACCCAGGCGATCAGAGCCGCCACGGAAATGGTGGCAAGGACTGAGGTGAGAACGACTATCCGGTTGCCTGCCATGGTTCACTGTACGCCCCGTGCGAACATTTCTTTTTCGATTTGCTCTTCAACTGGCTTGAAAAATTTTTCGGCCAGTTCGTGGTTTTTCATGGCGACACGGCGTTCGAAATTCTGCAAGGTCTTGAATGCCGCCAGTTGTTCGGCCGACATTTTGTCAACCGCAAGGGTGCCGCCTTTGGTCAGGGTGTCCAGGCGCTTGCGGACATCCGGCTCCACTTCGTCCGGGTGGTTGTAGTCGTAACCCAGTTTGCGCATTTCGCCAGCGAATTTGCGCAACGCCGCTTTCATCCTCGGGTCTTTGTTGACGATGGCGTCTTTCGGGTTGTAATAACTCGCACTGAGCTGCTCCGGAGTGAACACCTGTTTCACGGCTTCCAGCGTGCAACCACCCACGCGCGCGAAGTTTTCGCGCTCTAAGCCAATGGCAAATGTTGCATCGGTGTTCTGGCCCAAGAGTGCGCGGTTGTAGGCCGCCTGGCTGGCGGTCGAGAGGTTTTTGAACAGATTGACGTTGCGCTCGCCCAAGCCCACTTTGGCCGGGCTGTACCCGCTGGCCAGTTGCATGGCTTCCCCGGTGTACATCGTCGCGGCGCCAAAACCGTGCTTGGCGATGAAATCTTCTTCGCTCATGCCCGGCAGTTTTTTGTCGGCGCTCATGCCCTTGCGCACGGTTTCATAGTCGGCGGCGATGTATTCAAACCCCTGCGCCCGCATGCACTTGGCAATGCCCGCTTCAACCCGTTCCACGTATTGAACGAGCTGCTTGGTAGTCAGGCCGAATTCCTCCCGGCCTGGCCCTTGCGCCTGGGCGACCACTGTGCCGCAGCAGACCGTTGCAAGGCCTGCCGCGAAGACGAGTCTTGACAATCTGTTCATCACAACTCCAGGCACCCTCTGATTCAAGCCACTATTTTTCCACAGCGAGCACTTTTCCGCTGGCCATGTCGATGATCACATCCAGCTCCTTGCCGCCCGCAGCGGGCTTCACCTCAACCACGTAACGGTTCGCTCCCATCTTCTTTTCAATCGCCACGTCGATGGCCTTGCC
>JANOMD010000422.1:0-8049 GCA_031420135.1 Rhodoferax sp.
GCTAGAAACGCTGCATCCCACGGCAGCGCCTCGCGCACCAGCGGCAGGCCCGCCAGTGCGGCTTCAAGGTCGTTGGCAGTTTCAAAGCGCGGGCTGACCTCAGCCAGGATGATCGGGTTGATGATGAGCGGCGCTCGCTGGCCGAGCAAGTCAAGCTGGTTGAGCGACCAGTCTGCCCACTTGGGGTCATCGGCCAGCACGTCGATCAAAATGCAGCTATCCACCAGTGTCCCAATCAGAGCAGGCTGGCGCAGGTAGCGGGCGTCGGGTTCACGCACTTCGTGCACGGCGCCAGTCGCGCTGGTGCCAGTTGACTGCATCACTCTAATTGCGTAAAAAAGTCATGAACTCATCCGTGCCCATTCCTTTGAATTGGGTCGCATTGGCGCTGCCGCGAACCCGGGCAAACGCTGCGCGCAAGCTGGGTGCAGCCTGCTCCACCGGGCGAATGACGACTTCACCGGAAGCGCGCACTTCAAATTCGACCTCGGTGTGCGGGTAAAGATGGGCTTGCTCGCGCACGGCTTGCGGGATCGTGACCTGGCCTTTGCTCGTGATTTTCATGAATTCTTACTCCGTAAAGTAATAATCTTACCAGAGTCAATGAAAACCCGCAAATGCTTGACGCGTCAACCCGGCAGTAGTGCCGCATCGACCACGGGGAAATTGCCCGCAAACCGGTCTCAGCCCCGTGTCGCCTTCGATGAAGGTGATATTCGCAAGGTCATAGCCGCGCACCTGGTAGATGCGCTCGGTCACCTTGAACAGCCCGTGAATGCGGTTCAGCCGCGCCTGCCGCCACAGGCTGGGGTTGACGGTGTCTGCGGCCTTTGCGTCATCCAGAAAGCCATAGCCACGCAAACTCCAGACCGGTTTGCCATCGGCATTCCGGATGTCACCGTGGTCGATCATGCCCAACAGCCCCCGTTGTGCATCGGCCCAATCCTCGCTGTCATCCGTCATTGATTCATCGGCCAGCTCGGCCGCAATCAAACGGTGAAAGTCGAGCCTAGGCTGGTAGGCGCGCATGGGGAGTCTCCGGCGTGTTGTAGTGATCAGCCGCATTCTATTGACGCAGGGTTGAGGCTTGTGTCGCATGGAGGGCATCAATATACCCAATATAGGTATATTAGACTAATTTGGAAGCGTTTTTTTACTAAAAATCAATAGAATGTGCCTTTAGCTCTCGTATTTGTTAAATAGTATGCTATATAATTAATATCAACTGATTTGGGGTGACTTGTCGACTGCTAGGCGGTTAAAGTGCTTCCAACTCCCGCATCAACGTAACCAATCAGAGTTGACTATGGCCACACCCACGCCACCCGCTTCAAGTTCAGTCAAGGCCGAGCCCGACGATTGGCTGGGTTATAGCGCCTATGCCGATGCGCTGTGGGGGCGCGTAGTGCGCGCGCTGGACAAAGACAAAGCTGGTAAGCCATTGGGCGATGACCCGCTGGTGATTGGAATTTTTGGCGAGTGGGGGGCGGGTAAATCGCATTTGTTGAAGCTGGTTTACCAGCGCGCGCAGGAGCAATCTGCCCGCGACATCGAGGCGCGGGTGCAACACGCGACGGACGACTTGACCGTGCCGCTGACCGTCACGGTGCCTGTTATGTTCCAGCCGTGGAAATATGAGCATGAGCCACATCTGCATGTGCCGCTTGCGATTCATGTGGCCGACGCGTTGGAGGATGCCTGGAAAAAGCTGCCTTCCGACATTGAAAAAGTAAAGGTTTGGGTGGCAAGTGCTGCCGCTTTGGGAAAGTCGGTCAATGAAAAAATTGAGGTCGCAACCAGCACTCTGGAGAAGTTCAACACCTTCTTTAAGAAAACCAAAGCACTCGTCAAGTCAGACGCTGCGGACGTTGTGGCGGGTACTTTGGATGTGATGGCGACCGCTATGTTGGTGCCACCGGTTTTGAGTCTTGGCTTGAGCAAGGTGCGGGAGCGTTTGGGTGATGGCGATGATGAAGCGAATGATGACGAATCTGCAAAGGAGAAACCCGATGCGGACAAGAAGGCTGAGGTAGCCAAAAGAAGCAGCGCTGAAAAAAAGAAACAGGAGTTTTCTCACAGTAAAGACGGCTTGGCTTTCTACCGGATCGAGAAGCTGATTCGTGCCATGACACGACCCAAATTGGGCAAAAAACTACTGGCAGATGCGGGGCTCAAAATTGCTGACGGAATCGAGTTTGATCTGCGCATCAACTTCGTCGTTTTCGTGGATGACCTGGACCGTTGCCTGCCTGAGAAGGCAGTTGAAATGCTGGAGCTCATCAAAACCATGTTCAATGTTGAGAGCTTTGCCTTTGTCCTGGCCCTTGATGACGAAGTGATTGAGCGTGGCATTGGCCACCGCTACAAGGACTATCACCTGCAAGGCAAAAAGCCTGAGATGCCGATCACCGGTTTTGAGTATTTGGAGAAAATCATTCACCTGCCGTTTCGGCTGCCCGCGCTCACGCGGGAGCAGGCGGCTGCGTTCGTGCGGCAGTACGAGAGCGATATTGAACCGGATGCTGCGCTGCGCTGGTTTGAAACGCCGAAAGTGGCAGATTCAGACATCACTTACCGATTGGGGGAGCCAGGCCAACCGCATCCAGGGCGTGCAGTCCAACCCACCGATCTTCTGGAGCTGGTGTTAAGCGGCTTCGACGCCTTCATGCCCCGCAAGCTGATCCGCTTGGTCGAACTGGTGCATCAAGTTGCCGTCATAGCGCGCCTGCGAAAGCGGCCCTTTCAGCTTACCTACGCGGGCGAGGTGGACGTGCGTGTGGTCCTGGTTCTTATGCTCATTCAGCTATTCCAACCCGAGCTGTTTCGCGTGATGCGCAGGCGTGGAGACAGCTTCCCCACGCTGCTGGCCGCGTTTGCCGTCCGCCCTGTGCTGGGTGTATCGACTACGCCGGAACCACCAGATTTACCCAACGCGCAAATGTCAGACATTGACCTGTGGCGCTGGGCGGTCAATCCGAAAGACCCAGCCTTCGAGTGGAAACCCGGCGCCGCAGAGTTGTTGCACAGCTACGCTGCCAACTGCATCGCCCAGGTGTTCAAAGGCAAGCCCGATGAGCGCACCAGCCGCACTAGCGCCCAGCAAGTGCGACTGCCGATCATTCTGCAACTCATCGAACACCGTGCTGCCCAGCGCCACGTGTTTGATGTGCTGAAGCTTACCAAGCGCCTGGCAGATGAGATGAGCCAAACCGGGTCTGCGCCGCATGAACTGAATTTTGAGCCGTATCGCAGCTTGCTGGCGCAACCAGTGGTGTTGGGAATGACAGCGGGTGTTGGCGTGACTCTGTCTGGTTCCGCACCGATGGAGGACATGGGTCACAGTGGCACATTCGTTGTCGGTTCTGAAATACCAACTTCTCAGTCGCTGCCGACCTTCTCCCTCAGCAACGTCGAGGAACTAGCCCAGCTCCTGGTCTCCCCCGAAACTGAGGCTCAGGCCAACATGGCCTCGCGTCATGAGTTTCGGCCTGGTCATGAGCTTGACAATCGATCAGCGCAGACCTTGATTAGCTTGCTGTCAAACATGGTCAGTCAGCGATTGGCGCTCGGTGAGGCTACCGTCAAGCTGCATCTGCTCAACGGTCTGCAATACCTTGCACCGTATTTGACCGAGTACCAGGCCCAGGAAATGTGGAAGCTGGTTCGAGATGCTGTCAATATTGAGAGGGACAATCCACCGAAGCTCCGCGCGCTATGGGGCAACGTGCGAGACTTGCTTGGTTGTGACAATCGCTTTGAATCCGACCGTCCCTACCTTTTCAAAGCGCGCTTCAATGGACATACCAAAGTCGAAGAGCCAATACCTGGGTTCGTGCGCGTCCCCGCAGGCCAATTTGTCATGGGCAGTCATGCAGATGGCGACAACCCGTCAAAGCTCGTCACTTTTGACAATCCTTACTTTATCAGCCGCACTCTGGTGACCGTACGGCAGTACGCTATGTTCATCAATTCCGGAGGATATGACACTGGTAACCCGTGGTGGAATAGCCAAGGATTGGCTTGGCGCAATGGATCAATTGATACTCGGCTTGTGAATGCAAGCTACCAGAGCTGGCTTGCGACGCGAAGCGTCGATCTGCGGCAAATGCCATTGGACTGGTCCGAGCAAAAAAAACTAGCGGGCCGTCCAGTACGTGGTGTGAACTGGTTTGAGGCGCGCGCCTATGCCCGCTGGCTTAGTGCCGAATTGGCTGAGTCAATTGAAGCCGCCAACTTGGATGGAGGTTACGAAATCAGACTACCCACTGAGGTGCAGTGGGAGCGCGCGGCGCGCGCTGATTCACTTACGACAGCAGATACCCGACGCTGGCCTTGGGGCAACGAAGAAGAGTTAGCCGAGCAACGAGCGAATATCGGTTCCCTTATAGGTAGCGTTTGTACTGTAGGCGTGTACCCGCCCAGTACGATAGGACTCCATGATATGGCTGGGAATGTTTGGGAATGGATGGACAACCTCTACGCGCACAAGTCCGCCGATTTTGCAAGAATCGGAAACGAACAAAAACTGATGACCGATCCGGCGCGCGAAAAGCTAGACCTTCCTGCAGTGCGCGGAGGATCGTGGTCGGTTGATTTCGAGGACGCTCGTTCAGCTTGTCGCAATAAGTTTCATCCAGTCGACAGCAATGACGAACTAGGCTTTCGTGTTGTTTTGTCCCTGGCGAATTGAGTTTTCTGAACTCTGGCTTTCTGAGGTCAAGTCATCGCGAACTTAAATCTCAGTTTGAGATATAATTCTTTCAATGAAAATCATCAGCAACAGCGCACTGCGTGGCTTCGCCGCATTGCACCCGCGCGCTGATGAGCCGCTGCAAGGATGGCGGCGGGTGATTGAGAAGAACAGCTTTGCCAGTTGGGCTGAGCTCAAAACCGCCTTCAACACGGTTGATAAAGTGGGCGAGCTGGCGGTGTTTGACATTGGTGGCAACAAATATCGATTGATTGCCTACATCCGGTTTGAGAAGCAGATCGTCTACATCAAAGCAGTGCTGACCCACCGCGACTACGACAAAGGAGCCTGGAAATCATGAGCGCACCCACCGCCATTCAACATCTCCTCCCCGCCTGGGATGCCTTTCGCAATGCAACCGACATCGCCCCGATCCGCAATGAAAAGCACTACAAAAAATTGGTCAAAACGTTAGAGGCGCTGTTGGACGAGACAGCGGGTGACGAGCGCCATTCAGCCATGGGCTTGGTGGATATCGTGGGCGATTTGATTGAGGACTACGAAGCGGAACACCACCCGCTCACACCCGCGACAGGCCTGCAGGCGCTGAAGTTCCTGATGGATCAACACGGGTTGAAGCAGGGCGATCTGGCGGATATTGGCAGCCAGGGCGTGGTGTCTGAGATTCTGGCGGGCAAGCGGGAGCTGAACATTCGGCAGGTGCGGGCGCTGGGCGAGCGCTTTGGGGTGACTGCGGCGACTTTTATTTGATCTGCGCTTGAGCTCTCCTTTTTGGCTGCTTTGTAGGCCGACCAATCTGGCGCCCTGAAACAACCCAGTGCCGTTCCTGAACAAGGCAAATAAAAGTTGATTTTCTAAGCTGCAAGCCTAATATTTTCGATTGGGTATCGCGCGGCACCACCATGACGGGGGAATTTGCGGGTCAAATCGAGCTGCAAAGCGTCTGGCGGCTGGTGGAAAGCATTGTTGATCTTCCATGAATGCAATCACCTGAAGCGCCTGGCCGTCTCTAACGGGGCATCAAAAAAAAGTAACTATACTACCTAAAATAAAAAGGAAGTATAGTGAAAAAATTTGAAGAACTCTCTGCCTCCGCCCAAGCCGCCTTTGCCGGGCTTGACACTGCTGCGCGCCAGGCAGAACTGGGCCGGTCTATTGCCAAACTGCCTGGCGGGTTCGCGATGAAGACTGTTGGCGCGCGGGGCTACTGGTACTACCAGGTCAAGCAGCCCAACGGCCAACCCCAGCAGATCTACGTTGGGCCGGACGATGCCCCAACGCGCGCCATGATGGCCGAGCATGCCAATCCGCAAAAGCGATCAGAGCAATCGGCATTGATGCGCATGGCCCGCGCGGCGATTGAATATGGCTGCGCAGAGATCCCCCTCAAGCACGCCCGGGTGATTGAGCGGCTCGGTGACTATGGGTTCTTTGGTGCAGGCGGCATTCTGGTTGGCACGCATTCGTTTTTGGCGTATCAGAATCACTTTGGTGTGCGTTGGACGGCTGGTGCCTTCACCCTGGACCTTGACTTTGCGCATGCGGGGAAAAACCTCTCGATCGCCTTGCCCTCCAACTTGAAGTTCGATGGCAAAGCCGCCATTGATTCGCTCAAGCTGGGTTTCATACCGGTGCAAAGCAATACCACGTTCAAAAAGCCGGACGAGCCTGATTTTGATCTGGATTTTTTGACGACGGTGGGCCGGGCGGGCAGCGAGCCTGTGTACCTGCCTGCCCTTAATTTGACCCTGCAACCGCTCAAATTTATGGAGCTGTCACTGGAAGATCCGATGCGCGCAACACTGTTGACGCGCAATGGCCCGGTGGTGGTCAACGTGCCGCAACCGCATCGTTTTGCATTGCACAAACTGATCGTGCATGGCGAGCGGCCTATGGCACAGCGCGTTAAAGCCAACAAAGACCTGGCGCAGGCGGGTGCTTTGATCGACTACTTGCTGGACAACGATGGCGATGAGTTGATCCGCATTTGGGAAGACGTGGTGCGCAGAGGCCCGGGCTGGGCGCGGCGGCTGCTGGCGGGTTGGCGTGCATTGGAGAAAGCGCAACCCACAATGGACCTCACCGAGCGTCTGCGCCAGGCCCTTCTTGCGCGCGACGGGAGGTAAGTTCAAGCGCCGTTATTTCGATGCGTCCTGAAATGCCAAACCGCCAGCCCCAGCGACACGGTCTGCAAAACTGCGCAGAAGTAGAACGGTGCGCCAATGCGCCAGTCGCCTTGCGGCAAGTGGGATACCAGCGCCAGCAGCGGTGCGCCGATGACCGGGGCGGCGACGGCCATCAGGCTGTTCAGCGCGCCCACGGCACCCATGGTCTGGCCCTGGCTTTTGGCGTCTGCCGCGCTTGAGATCATGCTCTGCACGGCGGCGGTCACGGTCTGGCCCAACAGGTTGACGCCGATCACCGCAAACATCATCCAGCCCTGTGTGGCGGCACCCCACATGGCGTAGGCCAGGGCGCTGGAGACCAGGCCCCACACTGCGAGGCGCTGCGGTGCAAATTTTTTCAGCAGCGGCCCCAGCATGAAGCCCTGCACGATCACCGACATCACGCCCACCGCTGCGAGCGACCAGCCGTTTTGCAGCGGTCCCCAGCCAAATTTGAAGGTGGTGTACAGCACCCAGGTGGTGTACAAAATGAACTGCGCCAGGCCGCTGAAAGCCACCACGCCGACCAGTGCGCCAACGCCTTTCAGGTTCGCCAGTGCCTTGAGCGATGTGACCGGATTGGCCGCGCGCCAGGTGAAGGGCTTGCGCCGGGCGATGGGCAACGACTCGGGCAGCACCAGGTAGCCATACAGCAGGTTGAGCAGTGCCATGCCGCCGGCGACATAAAACGGCAACTGCAAGTCGATGGCACCCAGCAGCCCGCCCATGACCGGGCCGATGATGAAGCCCACGCCCGTCATCGCGCCCAACAAGCCGAAACGCTTGGCGCGCTGTTCGGGCTCGGTAATGTCGGCCACATAAGCGTTGGCCACGGCCAGATTGGCCTGCATGGCCCCGCTGATCATTCGCACCACCACCAGCACCCACAGGGCGCCAGCCAGCGCGGTGCCAAAAAAGCTGATGCACAGGCCCATGAAACCGATCAGCAGCATGGGCCGGCGCCCGTACTGGTCCGACAGGCCGCCCAATATGGGCGACGCAAAAAAGTTGGCAAGGCCAAACGTGAAGGCCACCACGCCGTACCAATAGGCCTGGTCCGCCTGCGACCCGGTGAAAGAGCCTACCAGCGGCGGCAGCACGGGAATGATCAAGCCAATCGCCAGCATGTCGATCAGCACCGTGATCATGATGAACGGCATGGCGGCCTGGCGC
>JANOMD010000423.1:0-14401 GCA_031420135.1 Rhodoferax sp.
GTTGAATTCAATTCGGTTGGCAAAAGGCTTTCTGGCGACGGCAGAGTTGTCCCCCGATGACCGCTATCGCAGTTACCTGCAAGTGCTTGATCGGGAAACGGTCGCTGCGCTGATGATGCACCCGGATAGCAATGCGACGGACCCACTGGCCGGTGCTTTTGCAATGGCAGGCAATACGGACGATCTCAATCGGATGTTCTCAGTCGACGCGCAGACCCAGCTTCCTGACGATTTGCTGATGCTGACTGACAAGATGAGCATGGCGGTATCTTTGGAGTGCAGGGTGCCTTTGCTGGACCACAATTTGGTGGAGCTTGCCGCTTCGATGCCGGCCTCAATCAAAGTGCGTGGCGGACGGCTCAAGCATATTTTCAAGGAATCGCTGAATGACCTGCTCCCGAGCGACCTGCTGGATCGAAAAAAGCGCGGGTTCGGCACACCCATGGGGGCATGGTTAAAGCGTGAATTGGCACCGATGCTACGCAGGGTTCTGGCGCCCGAGGTGATAGTGGCCAGAGGGCTGTTTCGTCCAAACGTTGTCGAGCGGCTGATCAAAGACCATGAGGCCAATAAAATTGACGGTACAGATACCTTGCTGTCCCTCATGAATCTTGAAATTTGGAGTCGCATGTACCTGGACCGTCGCGACCCGCAAGACGTAACGGCAGAGTTGAAGAGCTACCTTGCATGAAAATTCTTTATCTCTGTCACCGGTTTCCCTTCCCCCCCAAACGCGGCGGAAAAATCAGACCTTTCAACATGATTCGGCACTTGTCCAGCAGCGGGCACGAGGTAACAGTCTGCTCGCTATCCAGATCAGCCCAAGAGACCGAAGAAGCGCAGGGAATTTCACAGTATTGCAAAAACTTCCATATTGGCGAGGTCAATGACCGCGTCCAAATGCTGAGAATGGTGGTTAGGTTGCCTCTGGTGACGCCGTCATCCATGGGCTACTTTTATTCTCTTGATCTGGATCGCCGCATTCAGGGGTTGTTAAGCAGCCAAAGTTGGGATCTCATATTTGTCCATTGCTCTTCAGTCGCTCAATACGTCGAGCGAAACCGGGACATACCCAAAATACTCGACTTTGGTGATATGGATTCGCAAAAGTGGATCGAATACGCAAACTACAAACCATTTCCCCTTTCGATGGGGTATCGCTTTGAGGGTGCAAAAATGTTGGCTGCCGAAAAGCGGTTGACGCAACGCTTCGATCTTTGCACTGCGACCACCAGAGCCGAGCGGGAAACGCTGGACAGCTACGGCACGGACGTTGATTCTGACTGGTTTCCCAATGGCGTTGATGCTGACTTCTTCTGCCCTTCAAATGGTGTCTATGACCCGGACACGATCAGCTTTATCGGCCGGATGGACTACTATCCCAACCAGGAATGCATGGCCCGCTTCTGCGACCAGACATGGCCTTTGCTCAAGGCCCGCAGGCCGAACATGAAGCTTTTGATAGTTGGCGCGGATCCGTCGCCCGAGATGCTCAAGCTTGGAAACCTGCCCGGCGTCACGGTGACTGGTTCTGTGCCGGATGTGCGACCCTACATACGCGGCACCGCGCTCATGGTTGCTCCTCTGAACATCGCGCGCGGTACCCAAAATAAAATCCTGGAGGCCATGGCAATGGGCGTCCCTGTTGTAACAAGTGCAATTGCCGCAGGCGGTGTTGATGCCGAATCTGTGACGCATTTCCTTGTCGCCAACACCCCACAGGAGTACGCTGATGCGGTCCTGTCAATCATTGAGAATCCGGGGGAACGCGCCAGGTTGTCCCACAGTGGACGCCAGCGCATGCTCAGTCATCACGCCTGGCCAAAGTCGATGGAGCGATTGGACAAAATGGTTTCTCGCGCAATAGAGAACTTCAGGAAGAAGAGAGAAAAGTCAAATGCGAATTAGTATTTTTGGTCTGGGTTATGTCGGAGCCGTGTCATTGGCCTGTTTGTCGCGCGACGGGCACGATGTGGTTGGTGTTGACATTGACCAGACGAAACTGAACCTGATCATGGGTGGCAAGACGCCGGTGGTTGAAGAGGGCATGGTTGACCTGATGGCGCGGGTTGCAGCCAGCGGTAAAGTGACTGTCACGGACAACGCCCAAAGGGCGGTTCTTGACACGGAGATTTCACTGGTTTGTGTGGGTACGCCTTCTGCAGCAAATGGCAGCCAGGATCAAACCGCAATTTTGCGTTTGGCACAAGAGATTGGTCTTGCCATCGCCAAAAAGGACAAGCCGCATGTGGTCGTGTTTCGCTCGACCTTGGTGCCTGGCACGGTGGAAGATGTTTTGAGACCGATCGTGGAAGAAAAGTCTGGCAAGAAAGACGGTGTGGACTTCTATCTCTGCTTTCAGCCCGAGTTTTTGCGGGAAGGGTCGTCAATCAAGGACTATGACAAGCCACCCTTCACCATTGTGGGGGCCAATCACACCTACCCGGTAGATCGCCTGCGTGAGCTTTTTGGACACTTGCCTTGCAAATTGATCAGCACCTCAGTGCGCTCTGCCGAGATGATGAAGTATTGCTGCAACAATTTCCATGCTCTGAAAATTACATTTGCCAATGAGACCGCCCGCCTCTGTGAGGCTTTGGGGGTTGACGCCTTTGAAGTGATGGATTTGGTCTGCCAGGACACGCAGCTCAATATTTCACGCGCGTATCTCAAGCCCGGATTTGCCTTTGGGGGTTCATGCTTGCCCAAGGATCTGAGGGCCACAGCCTACCTTGCGAAGATCAATGATGTCGAGCTGCCAATGCTCGCAAGCATCTTGCCATCAAACCGCAATCATCTGGACCTCGCACTTGAAAAAGTGCTGGCAACCGGAAAGCGGAAAATTGGCTTTATAGGCCTTTCATTCAAGACCGGTACAGATGACTTGCGCGAAAGTCCTTTGGTCACGTTGGCAGAGCAACTTATCGGCAAAGGCATGCAACTGTCCATTTATGACCCAGAGGTGCATCTGGCTCAACTGCTGGGTGCCAACCGCAGCTTCATCGAAAAGCATTTGCCTCACATCGGGCAAATGATGCGCGCTGAAATCGGCACTGTCATAGACGAATCGGACGTTTTGGTAATTGGACTCAGCGGACAACAAGTTTTTGACGACTTGGCGCAAAAGTGCCGACCAGACCAGACACTGATCGATCTGGTCAATCTGCCCAACGTAGAGGCTATCCAAGCAAAGGTTGCAGGATTGTGCTGGTAAGTTGTGTCAATACATTCGCCGCTCGGTCTTTCGGATATGGTCTTGCCCTCACTGCGTATCGGTTTGATTGGCCCACTGCCACCACCTTCAGGTGGAATGGCAAATCAGACGCAACAACTGTCCGAGCTGCTGATTGCAGGCGGTGCCAAAATCACAATCGTTCAGGTGAATGCTCCGTATTGGCCAAGTTGGTCAGGTAACGTTCCGGTATTGCGCTCCCTGTTTCGACTGGTACCTTACCTGCCGGCACTTTGGCGCGCTGCCGGCAATTCTGATATTTTTCACGTTATGGCCAATTCGGGCTGGGCATGGCATTTGTTTGCAACGCCCGCTATCTGGGTTGGGCATTGGCGTGGCGTGCCAGTCGTGGTCAACTACCGGGGCGGTGAGGCTAAAGATTTTCTTCAGCGCTCTGGGCACCTGGTTAGATTCACCCTACGCCGAGCTTTTGCGCTCATAGTGCCCTCAGGTTTTCTTCAGAGCGTATTTTCAGAATTTGGCATGACGGCAGAAATCGTCCCAAATATCATCGACTTGAGCAGGTTCCACCCTGGCGAGCGGGTCCGAATTGATGCGCCGCACTTGCTCGTCGCACGGAATCTGGAGGTTTTGTATAACAATGAGACTGCCATTCGGGCATTTCACATCGTCCGAGACAGGTTCCCGAAGGCGCGGCTCACCGTGGCTGGCAGCGGACCCGAAGAGCAACGCCTTCGGCAGTTTGTTGTCGATCAAGGCTTGGGGAATTCCGTGTATTTCACGGGGCGCTTGGAACGCGATGCCATGGCAGCGCTTTACCGAAACGCGGACATACTTCTGAATCCCAGCTTGGCCGACAACATGCCCAATTCATTGCTAGAAGCTTGGTCCAGCGGAGTTCCCGTAGTCTCCACCAATGTTGGGGGTATTCCATTCCTGGCGCAGGACGGTGTTAACGCTTCTTTGGTTCCGCCGACAGACCCAAAAGCGATGGCGCAAGCCTGCATCCGGCTTTTGTCTGATCATGTTGAGTGGCTGAGGCGGGCACAAGCCGGTTTGCAAGAGGCGCAAAGATACACTTGGGAACACGTTCGCCCCGTGCTGGTGGATGTTTATCGGCGAGCGATGTTGTCGGCGACACAATGAGCAACTTGAACTGACATGGGTTTGTACACGTCTTTTGTTTCTTTCGTCTTGTTTCCGTTACACGAGCGCCTCAAGCGACATGGCTCGGTCGCGGTGCGCCGCCAAATGGAAGAAGTTCAGTGGTGGCAAACTGAGCGCCTGGCTGCTTTTCAGCTACAACGGCTTCGCGACCTCATGAAGGACGTGGCAGAAAATGTCCCGTACTATGGTCATCTTTTTGCTCAATCCAAGTTCGACCCCGCAAGCATCCAAAGCACCGCTGATCTCCAGCGTTTGCCCTTCCTGACCAAATCGCTCATACGGGCCAATACCGAGGGGCTCAAGCACGCCAAGGCACAGAACCTCGCCCGATACAACACGGGTGGGTCTTCAGGCGAGCCGCTGATCTTCTATATCGGCAACAAGCGCGTCACCGCCGATGTAGCCGCCAAGTGGCGTGCAACGCGGTGGTGGAATGTCGATATCGGCGACCCTGAAATTGTCGTGTGGGGCTCGCCCATCGAACTGGGCAAACAAGACCGCATCAAGCATTGGCGCGACAAGTTGATGCGAACAGAGCTGTTGCCTGCATTTGAAATGTCTGAGGGCAAACTTGATCAGTTTATTGCCACGATAAGGCGAAAACGCCCAAAAATGCTATTTGGGTATCCGTCAGCGCTGACCCATATTGGCAAGCACGCTCAAAAGCGCGGCACAGTCATGAGCGACTTGGGCATCAAAGTGGCATTCGTGACATCCGAGCGCCTCTATGACGACCAGCGTGTCACCATCAGCCAAGTGTTCGGCTGCAAGGTAGCCAACGGTTATGGCGGACGAGATGCAGGCTTTATTGCGCATGAATGCCCAGCCGGGGGCATGCACCTGACCGCAGACGATATTGTGGTCGAAATCGTCAGTGAAGACGGGCAAGTCCAAGCGCCCGGTGTAGCAGGAGAGATCGTGGTGACTCACCTCTCTACCAACGAATTCCCGTTTATCCGGTATCGGACTGGCGACATAGGCGTGTTGGGAACCAGGCAATGTGCTTGTGGGCGCGGCCTGCCGTTGCTGCAAGAAATTCAAGGCCGAAGCACGGATTTTGTCGTTGCTGCGGATGGAACAATAATGCATGGACTGTCGCTGATCTACATTCTGCGTGATTTGCCCGGTGTGAAATCCTTCAAGGTGATTCAGGAATCCAAACAGCTTACACGTGTTCTTTTGGTGATTGATGAAGCCTTTCCATCAGACGCAGTGTCCAAAATAGTAGCGGGGTTTAAACAGCGGCTCGGAGCCGAAGTGTCGGTGGTGGTTGACCTCGTAGAAAGCATTCCGGCCGAAAAATCCGGCAAGTTCAGATACATCATCAGCCATGCGTGACATCCTCGTTATAGCCATAGTTTTGATCGGCGCGCTGGCAGCGCTTCGGCGTCCTTGGATCGGCATCATGCTCTGGACCTGGCTAAGCATCATGAATCCGCATCGGTACACATGGGGCATCGCATACGACGCGCCATTGGCTGCCGTAGCTGCTGTAAGTGTCATGTTGGGCTTATTGATGACAAAAGAGCGCGAGTCGCCTTTCAAGGCGAGTCCTGTCATTTGGTTTGCGATCTTCATGCTCTGGATGACACTATCCTGGCTGGCCGGGATTGACCCAGCAGGCGACTATGAACAGTGGAAAAAGGTCATGAAGATTGATGTGATGTTGCTGGTGGCACTGATGCTGCTGCACACCAAGCAGCACATCTTTGCGTTGATGTGGGTGTGCGTGGCCTCGCTTGCCTTGTTGGGTGCGAAAGGCGGTGTATTCTCTTTGTTAGGTGGTGGTGGCCAGCGCGTATGGGGTCCTGCCGGGTCTTTTATTGAAGACAACAACGCATTCGCTGTGGCCTTGATCATGACGATCCCACTACTCAGATTTTTGCAATTGCAACTGGGTAATGCATGGGCTCGGCACGGTATGACAGGTGTCATTATTCTTTGTGCTGTGGCTGCCTTAGGATCGCAGTCCCGTGGCGCGCTGCTGGCAATCTCGGCCATGGCGTTTTATTTATGGTGGAACGCCAAGAACAAACTAGGCATGGGATTGTTGATTTTGTTGATCGCGGTCTCGTTGATTGCTTTCATGCCCGATAGTTGGTCGATCCGAATGTCCACTATCAGTGACTACGAACAAGACGGATCTTCCATGGGGCGCATAAGCGCTTGGTGGAACTCGTGGAATCTGGCTTGGCATTACCCTTTTGGTGTTGGGTTTAATGCCGCAACCCCAGAGCTTTTTGCTAGGTTCTCGCCTTATCCAGATATGGTACAGGGTGCGCACAGCATTTATTTTTTGGCTTTGGGCAACCACGGGTTTGTTGGGCTGGCGTTGTTTCTGGCGATCTGGGTGGCCACCTGGCGTTCTGCAGGTTGGCTGATTTCCAAGAAAAATCTTCACCCCGAGGCACAGTGGTGCGCAGAACTAGGCTCCATGTGCCAAGTGTCGCTGGTCGGTTATTTTTCGGGGGGGGCCTTCTTGAATCTGACCTATTTTGACTTGCCATACATCATCATGGCGATGGTGGTCTTGACGCGGGTTTGGGTTGAAAAGCAGGGCTGGAAAACCGAGCCCAAATATGCCCCGGGCTGGAAAACGATTCCAGGTCTAGCCTCAGCGCGCAAGTTGAGTTAAGGCATGAATCGTAAGATCGTAATCGCGGCGGCGTTACGCGCAGCGGCACCATTGCTGATCATTTTTTCTATCTGGTGGCCTGAGTTCAGTCACTTTTCGATTGATCGGCCAGTGCTTGCCAGCACCGTCATTGAAAGATTGTCGCGTGAACCTGCATCAAGGGAATTGGCTGAAAATGCCAATATCGATATGCAGGTCTCGCTGGGCATACCACTTTCGCGACGGCCCGATGTGGCGCGCAAGATTCTTGATGGCCAACTGAATGCCCCCTCATTTTTGTCAACTCCTTACCAACTTCGAGGCTGGCCCAACGATCTGACGCCAGGTGGCCCAACTTTCCAGTTAGCCATGGCCAGCCTAGCCGTGGAAGACCTGCTGTTGCAAGAATTCGAATCTGGCGGAGACCGGCGCTATTTCCTGCGTGCGCGCGACCGGATTCTGGCCTTTGCCGAATGGGAGTCACGGCAGCGTGAACCATTTGGGTTTCTCTGGAATGATCACGCCATTGCGGCGCGAATTTCTGTGCTGATACGTCTATGGCGTACTCTTCGAAACGATGCTGAGACCACACCTGGTCAGCGTACCGAACTGATTGCCCTCGTCGACCGCAGCGGGGCACTGCTTGCCAAGAAGAGTCAGTTTACGGTGCGCACCAATCACGGCGTCATGCAAAACCTGGCGCTGCTTCAGATCAGTGCGGCCTTTCCTGATTTGCCCAAGGCGCTTCAATGGCGCAGTCTTGCGATGGAACGGCTTGAAATGCAGTTGGGTTTCTATGTCTCCGATGAAGGGGTCGTCCTGGAGCACTCTGCCGAGTATCACCGCTTTGGCAATCATTTGCTGGCATCTGCCTTGCAGTTGGCGCGTCTCAACCGGCTGGAGCCTTCACAACGTCTGCTCAAGTCCCATGCAGGAACGACAAACTTCTTGCAGCTTCTGATGCGACCTGATGGCAGCCTGCCACTGGTGGGCAATACCGCAGGCGGCAGCCATGTCATGCCCGCCCCCGAATCTTCAGGTGCAACGGACATCAATGCGGGAGTCCTGAATGGCTTTCCTGCTACTCCCGAGAAAGTGGCCGGTAGCCAAATTTATCCACTATCTGGCTATGCGATCTGGTGGGGGGCAGGTGCTGTTCCATCGCAAACCTTTGTTGCTTGGGCCAAGCACGATCGCCATGGGCACAAGCACGCGGACGAACCAAGTGTTCATTTCTGGTCCCGTGGAGTCGATTGGATGACCGCCACCGGTTATTGGCCCTATGGCGAACGCGGGTATGAACAGGCGAATAGCTGGCTGGGTTCGAATGCACCCCACGCCAAAGGTGAGGATATGCAAAGCCCCCGCGCCGTGCAGTTGCTGGGGTCGGGTGAGGCGGGCAATGTCCGCAGCATCGATATTGAAAATGTACGCCAATCCGGGCTGAAGGTGCGGCGCCAGATTGTCCGATTGTCATCTGAGCAAATCTTGGTGCTAGACACTATCCGTGGCGCTACGTCACCAATCGAAACCCTCTGGACCCTTGACCACCGGCTGACCCTGCACGCGTTGGGTGAGCAGCGTTTCCGAAGCAGTTCTTCAGATGAAGGTTATTCGCTCCGGATAGAACTGGCCAGCGACAAAGGAGCCACCACGCAGACAGCGCTTTACAGGGGAAGTTGGTCCCCATTTGCGGGTTGGGTTGTAATGGGGCGGGAACCGACACCCGCGCCAGGCCTGCTTGTCGAGCGCATGCCGGGCGATAGTCTTACCGCGACCCTCTTCACCGTCAGCAACCGATCCGACCCCGGATCCTTAAAACTGCTGGACGGGGCCGAATCCGAGAACTGGACCATTGACATTCAGAGTCCAATCGGGGCGCAGCGAGTGCAGCGGTCCGGAGACAGCATCGAAGTTACAAACCAACAGGGAACAACCCGCCTGAAGCTTGCAGCGCCAGTATCACTGTCGTCACGGCAGCAGACCTTGCGAACGGCGATGAGTGAGGCAATAGAGAGCTATCCTCCATGGCGATCGCTCGGTTTCTACTACCCGCGTATATATATTGCCATCGCGGGATTGTGGGTCGCCGCGGAACTCGTCCTGGGTTTCTTGGCATGGCGGCGGCTGCGACGTGTGTGGATGAATGCGGTCGTGCTCTCTGGTTGGGCTGGCATTGCTTGGTGGGTTCACGTCCGTTATTTAATCTAGATGATTGCACTTGATGACCCCGATGGCATTCTTTTTTTCGGTTCTTTCGCCAGTTGGTCCCAAGGCGCGGCTGAGTGTTTTCATCTTTCACCGGGTATTGCCAGAGCCCGACCAGCTGTTTCCTGACGAAATGCATGCCCGCCGGTTTGACGAGGTCTGTGGCTGGCTCAAATCGTGGTTCAACGTGTTGCCCCTGGATCAGGCTGTGGCCCGCCTGAAGACCGGCATGCTCCCCGCGCGGGCCGCCTGCATCACCTTTGATGACGGCTATGCCGACAACCACCATGTGGCCATGCCCATCCTGCAGCGCCACGGCCTGACGGCCACTTTCTTCATCGCCACCGGTTTTCTGGATGGCGGCCGCATGTGGAACGACACCATCATCGAGACCATTCGTGGTAGCACAACGCCGTTGCTGGATTTTTCTTCACTGGGTTTGGGGCAATACCCCATTAGTACCATTGACCAAAAGAAGGCCACAATTGCCGCCCTCATTAAGCAAATCAAATACCGGCCAGTGACGGAGCGAATCAGCATCACCGAACAACTGGCCTATCTGGCCCAGGTGCAGCTACCTCATGACCTGATGATGACCGCGCACGAGGTCAAAGCCATGCGTTACGCTGGCATGCAGATCGGTGCTCACACAGTTTCTCATCCCATCCTGGCCCGGCTCACCGATGAGCAGGCCCGACAGGAAATAGGGGACAGCAAGATTTTTTTAGAGCAGTTGCTGGGTGAGCGCGTTGGCCTGTTCGCCTACCCCAACGGCAAGCCTGGTGAAGACTACATACCGCAAAGTGTGGACATGGTGCGCAGCCTGGGCTTTGATGCTGCCGTCAGCACACAGTGGGGCACCTCGGGCACGGGCGACGACCCGCTCCAGATCCGGCGCTTTACGCCATGGGACAAAACCAAGTTACGGTTCGGAGCCCGCATGTTGGGCAACTTGCGCGGCGCTTGAGTTCTGTCATTGCGGACTCTCTGCCTTGTCATTGTTGTCGCCAATCCGGTCTATATTCGGCCGTATTTCACCTTCAAATTCTTGCACTTCGGATGGGCACTCCAATCGTGAGGAAAGATTAGTTCATCGCTGTAACTTACGGGCGTGGGTCGGTGGCAAAAATCTCCGCGAATTGGGGATAATCAATTAGATCCACCTGAAATTTCAGATCGTCCCTGGCAATTGACAAAGCTCTCACTGAGCGCTTGAACCGGCATGAACAATCAACTATTCAAAATCGTCGCATTGGCATCTGCCGTCCATAACCCAATGTTGGCCGTATTTGACAGGCTCGGGTTGCGCAAATCTCCTTACCAACTGCGGTTGCGCAATGGCCATGTCATGGAGTTGCGACCAAGTACTGGAGATCTGTTCGGGTTTTATGAAATTATCTTGCGCCAAGATTACTTTGCTGGTGGGCAGTTGCTTGAACCGGGTGCAACCGTCATAGATGTCGGTGCCAACATTGGCTGTTTTTCAATAACAGCAGCCAAAATGGTTGGGCCCAAAGGACGTGTTCTGGCGGTTGAACCAGAGGAATCCACCTACCAGCAGTTGCTGAAAAACATAAAGTTGAACCGCCTTGACAACGTGATTCCATTGAGAATGGCTGTAGGTGCAAAAGAGGGCGAAATTGTTCTTCACTCCGATCCCAATCGCCTTTTCAGCTCGGTATTCTCCTCCGTCAACGGTCGGCCAATCACTGGAACCGATCAAAACGTTCCACTAGTCACACTTGATTTGCTGATGGATCGATACAAGATTGACCGCTGCGATTACCTGAAACTGGACTGTGAGGGCGCTGAGCACGACATTGTTGCGAGCTTGTCAGCCGCCACTGCCCGGCGTGTCCCACAGATCACGATGGAGGTTCACAAAGTACCCGGCTTTGACGGAGATACGCTGAAAGCCAAATTAGAAACGCTTGGGTACAAGCGCCTCGGTCATTCAACCTTGCCCTTTTATAAGCGTGATGCCGCTGGCTGAACTTGTTCGGCTCTTGGGGAAATTGGTTCCCGGCATAGTAGTAACATCGCGGTGCGAATTCAACAAGAGAATCCAGTGCTATTCGAATTTCAGACTTGGAAATTTCGGCAATAGAGAACGAGGCAATATCAATGGTACTGGAAGCAAACAATACTTCGTCAGTCGTGAACCCGACGAAAACCTGGCCGGTCATGATTCTGGCGCACAACGAAGAACGGCATATCGTTGCTTGCCTGGACAGCATTTTTAAGGCTGATCTTGGCGCGCCCATACAGGCCTATGTCATGGCGAATGGTTGCACTGATCGCACTGAAGACTTGGTGCTCAATTACAGCCAGCGCAATCCCTCGGTTCACCTGGTGTCTATTAAGCTGGGCGACAAGTGCAATGCCTGGAACGAGTTTGTCCACAAAACGGTGCCCAATCAATGTCCAGGGCAAGCAATTTATTTTTTTATGGATGGAGACGCTAGGGTGGTCCCTGGCTCCTTTTCCGCCATGGCGAAGGTGCTTGAATCACAGGCGAAAGCACACGCCGTTGGCGCTCCACCGGCTTCCGGGCGAAGCATGGCGCATGATCGCGAAGAACTTCTCCGTGAGCGTGGCCTGGTCGCCAATCTCTATGCATTGCGCGGCTCGTTCGTCGAACGATGTCAAGCGCTGGATGTGCGTATCCCGTTGAAACTTGAAGGCGATGATGGACTTATTGGAGCGCTTGTTCGGTGGGATCTCAATCCCAAGCAGCCTATGGACAACTTGTTAATTGCCCCCTGCGCGGACGCAGGTTTTCTGTTCGAATCATTCAAGGTATCGCGTCCGTCCCAATGGCTGGCCTACTGGAAGCGGATGGTTCGCTATGGACGGCGGCAATACGAGTTTGCCATTTTAGGTCCACGTTTGTCAGCCGGCGGACTGGCCGCAATGCCCAAAGATATCCGTGAAATTTATCAAGATGCAGATAACTTGAGTCTTAGGTGGAATGGCATATACACCCTCAACAATTGGTTCGCGCTTCGAGAAATGCGCCGCCTCGCGCGGAATAATTCCTAAATACCTTGTTTGCATTAAAAGGTTTGCTGGTCAGCCAAGAGGTCCGGTTAAACATGAGTCTTCAACTCTGAAAAGGTACGCGGGGTTGGGCATGGAAACGGGCTGTAGTATCGAAAGGAAGCGTTGGTGCTGGCTCTCCGGCAACAATGCTACAGCAGCCACCAGGCCTTGGGATATCCAACGGCCATTGCCCAATGCAGCGGGTGTCAGTTTTTCCATATAAAGCCAGCATTTCGGTACATCAGAGAGTCGCCGTATTGCGCCGGGCCGCTCACCCCAATTGACGTTTTGAAGATCAAGGACGGCAAATACGTTGTCGCCGGTCACCCGGTTTTTTAGGGTATTTTCTGACGTTGAACCAATCAGTGACGCCATCTCGTTGAACGAAAAAACTCGGTCACGCAGTTCCCAGCGGTTCTCAAACATGGAATAAAAATTAACCGCACGTTGGTTGTTTGTGGTGCCGATCAAGTAGCTGCCCGGGTGGTCGCGCACAAAGGCATAGGCTGCTTTACTGTTTGCGGTGAATACTGTGATCGCCTGCTGCTCAAGTGCAGCAAGTACAACTGACCCGCAAGCCACGAATACACTCAATGGTATAAAAATGCGTCTGGGCAGCGAGGCTAAAAACCAGCCAGCAATTAGCACCATCGGCCCTAAAAAAATCAACATGTAGTTGGTTTGTTTCATGACCAATTTAATGGGCGAAAAGGAGACAACAGCAAGTGAAAACATCCCTAACATCAGGAAAGCCCACAGCACTATAAATTGAGTACGGTATACGGCATCTTTGTGACGAGCGAATCCGAAACCAAAAAGTATGGTTCCTGCCGCGAAGAGGAACCCAATCAAGAATGTATGTTTTATATCAAAAAAAAGGTAGCGAATGTAAAACCAAGGCGACGACTCGACAGCCAGGCCTCCAATTTTCTTGACAGCCGTCCTCATGACAGTAAAAACATGCATTGGGTTGTCAGCCACAATAAACATAAGGGCGCAGTTCGCAGCCACAGCCAAACCCATGCCAACAAAAATCCACAGCCATCGACTATTAATGCGATCAACAAGCACAACAAGAATCGCGAATACCGGCAAATACAATATAGCCACTGATTCTTTGACCCAAAACACGCCACCCCAAGCGAGGCCCGCGACAAAGTAAGTCATGGAGCGTTTAGTATTGGCTGCGGCCAGCAGAAGCGCTACGCTGAGCGTTAAGAAAAAAGCAAGTGGCGGATCGGCCATCATGCGCCCGGCGAAATGCACATGCAGCGGCAGTATCGCAAGCAGACCCGCACTCACGATTGCCACACGTGTACTCCACACCCAACGTGCAATCACGAACACTGTCGCAACCTCACCAACTGAGCAAAGGAACGGCCACAAGTTGGCGCTGGCCTGCGACAAACCAAAGAGGTAGATGGACAGCGCCACCGGCAGGTTCATGCCATATCGGGTAGCCCCAATGTAGTTGGAGGCACGCCAGTCACCCGAGGCGATCTTGAAGGCGGTCTCCACGTAGGTTACTTCGTCAGATCCAAAAAATCCCGTATAAAACATGAGTCGAAGTGCGATTGCAATGGCAAGCACCGAGACCAGGCCAAGCCAGTCTCCTTTCTGCATGACGGCTATCGGTGCAGTAACCCAACGCTGCGTTGACGCGCTTTTCACATCCCGGAAATTTGAATTTCTAAAGAGGAGGAAACTCATTCCAGCGCACCGACAATTATCTGAATCACCTCGGCCTGCTGGTCCTCCAGTCCCAGCCACAAAGGCAAACGCACCAGCCGCTCGCTGATGTTTGAGGTATTCACAATGTCGCCGCTGACACGGCTGTGTTCAACGCCAAACGGTGAACTGTGCAGTGGCACATAGTGAAAGACAGTGTTGACGCCCAATGCCTTGAGGCGGCTCATGAAAGCCGTGCGTTTGCTCAGGCTTGGCATCAGCATGTAGTACATATGCGCGTTGTGCGAGCAGCCCTGCGGCACGATGGGACGACGTATTTTCTCGGCCTGCTCTGCTTGCGCCAAGAACCGGGGGTAGGTGTTCCAGATATCCATGCGACGCTTCGTAATCGCATCAGCCTCTTCCATCTGGGCCCAACGACACGCCGATATCAGTTCGCCAGGCAAATAAGACGAACCAAAATCGGTCCAGGTGTATTTATCCACTTG
>JANOMD010000424.1:0-2868 GCA_031420135.1 Rhodoferax sp.
GGTCTTGAAGTCGTCCGGGTCGCGGTGGACGATGAGGCCCCGGCCGATGACATTTGTGGCGCCCGAGCCCACCGCGATGGATGTTGACGTGTAGCTGAAGCGCGACACACCACCCGCGTCGGCCTTCAGGCTGACCAGATCGCCCGCATGGTGCTGGCTGTGGTCGTGCGCGCCGTGGGCCGCGGAAGTCGGGTTGAAGTGGCCACCGGTGGCCATGCCGTCGCCGCCGGAGCAGTCGCCCTTGTCATGCACATGGAAGCCATGCTCGCGGCCGGGCGTGAGGCCACGCACTTCACCCGCCACCAGCACCGCGTTGCCCTGCTGGATGAAGGTCACCGTGCCGGCCGCCGCATTGCCTGTGGTGGGTGCTAGCTGCGCCGTGCCACGCGGCCCTATGGGTGAACTGGCGCAGGCAGAAAGCAGAATGCCCGCCGCCAGGAAGATGCCGACTTTGATCATGTTGGGTTCCTTTGAAAATGGCTGTGCAAGCCGTATGACAGCTTGCAGTATTCCACGAACAACCCCCGCTCGCAAGGGTGCCTTTACGCCCGCTCAAGGCGGGATTTCTGCACCTAATTTACCCCCAAAAACTCCGCCAGCGCCGCAGCGTCCATCGCGCCGTTGTGGGTCACCACCTGGCCGGTGCGGCTGTTTTTGGCCAGCATGTAGGGCACCGACTCCACGCCCAGGCTGTTGAACAACACGGTATTTTTTTTGATGGCACTGTTGATTTCGGCGGTCGCAGCGGCGATCGCCGATATGCCGCCGGTGCCAGCAAGGAGCGACTTCTCATGCTCGGCCATCAACTCGGCCGGGTTGGCAGCAGACAGCAAAGCAGCGCCTTGCGGCCCGCTCTTGGCGTTGACGAACGCGACCGGAATCCACACAAATTTCACCTTGTTGTGCAGCGGCACTGAGGCCTCCCACAAGTGGCCGCAATGCGGGCACTGCGGGTCGAACAGCACATACACCGTATTGGCGCTCATCATTGCGCCCACCGTGAAGCCCTTGCCGCCGGAGGCAACTGCCTCATAAGGCAGTGCGGGCGCTGAAGCCTTGGCTTCGGCTGCCTTTTCGGTGGATTCTTTGGGGGAGCAGCCGGTTATCGCAAACGCCAAAGCTGCAATGGCGGGGATGGCCAGTTTGGCCAAATGCGTGAGTTTCATGAAGGTGGGTCCTCGGTGATGCATGGAAGAAGTGGCCGCAGCAGTTCCTTGTGGCATTGTCGGCCAATGGTTCACGGTGCACGGTGGCATGCCTTTATTCTGGATGGGCATTTCAAATCCGCCTGGTCGGCGATCAAGGGCAGGCTTCAGTGTTTCTGTGGCTCTGACTCCTTGGCGACTGCTCAATTGGCACCACGGCCTCAAAGTACGAAAGGCTCGAACCCACAACCCAAGGAGACATTGCTTTGCATCACCACTTCGTATCAGCTCGCCCCACCGTCTTGCGCCGCACACTGCTGGCCACTGTGCTTGGCGGTGCGCTTTTTATCACCGCCTGTGCCAATCTGGCGCCAGGCCAGGGTGCCGCCCGCCCGATGAACAGCGCTGCCCTGCAAAAGCTCGACGACGTGATTGCGCGCGATGTGGCAAACGCCCGTTTGCCCGGTGCCGTCATGCTGGTTTACCGCGATGGCAAGGTGGTGCATGAGCGCGCGCTGGGCGTGTTGAACGCAGAGACCAAGGCACCCATGCAAGCTGACGGTATCTTTCGCATCTATTCCATGACCAAGCCGATCGTCTCCGTCGGTCTGATGATGCTGGTGGAGGAGGGCCGGGTGAAGTTGAGCGACCCGATTTCTGTCTACATGCCCGAGTTCAAAACCATGCAACTTGGCGTTGAAAAGAAAGACGCGAGCGGCAACATGGTGTTGGAAAAAGTGCCTTCGCCGCGCATCCCCACCGTGCAAGACCTGTTGCGCCACACTTCCGGCATCACTTACGGGGTGTTTGGCAAATCGCTGGTCAAGTCGGAATACCTGAAAGCCGGCATCCAGAAAAACGAGATGACCAACACCCAGATGGCCCATACCCTGGCGGCGCTGCCGCTGGCTTATGTGCCCGGCACAATGTGGGAGTACGGCCGCTCGACGGACCTGGTGGGCTCACTGATTGAGCGCGTCTCTGGCCAGACCCTGGGCACCTACCTGCAGCAGCGCATTCTGGGCCCGTTGCAGATGAAAGATACCGGCTTTGGCGTGCCGGCTGACAAGCAGAACCGCGTGGCGGAGGCCTTCAAAATCGACCCCGACAGCTTGCAACCGGTGAACCTGCTGGACGTGACCAAACCGCCGGTGTTTGAATCAGGCGGCGGCGGCATGGTGTCTACCGCAGGCGATTACCTGCGGTTTTGCCGCATGGTGCTAAACGGTGGCGAGCTGGACGGCGTGCGCATCCTTTCACCACAAACCATCAGGGCCATGGGCAGTGACCACATGGGCGGCGACCTGATCCGCGCCAGCAGCGTGTCCGGCGCCAGCACTGGTTACCTGCCTGGCCCCGGCTTCGGCTTTGGTTTGGGCTATGCCGTGCGGATCGCCGACGGCGAAAGCTCCAACGCAGGCAACGCTGGCGAAATCAACTGGGGCGGCGCAGGTGGCACCACCTTTTGGATCGACCCCAAAGCCAACATGATCGCGATCTTGATGACGCAAGCCCCCGGCCAGCGGGTGCACTACCGGCACATCTTCAAGAACATGGTGTACGGGGCGTTTTAACTCCCACCGAGGCCGCCGCAGCTACTGCCAAGTTCCCTGCGCCAGGCCGTCCAGTGAATAGCAGCCCACGGCGGCGCGGATCAGGCGCAGGGTGGGTAAGCCCACGGCTGCCGTCATGCGGCGCACCTGGCGGTTGCGGCCTTCGCGAA
>JANOMD010000425.1:0-4754 GCA_031420135.1 Rhodoferax sp.
GTCTTTGTACCAATCGGGTGGCAGACCGATGATGGTGAACGCCGTGCAGGAACACAGCGTGCAGCAAATCACGTTGTGCACCGCGGGTGTGTTCTCCAGGGCGACCAGGTGGCGATGGTGGCGCGGCATCTCCAGCCCCAATTCGGCCACGGCAGCACGGCCATTCGCAAACAGGCGCTGGTGAAAAGCGGCGTCAGTCCAAGCCCGGGCCACCACGCGCGCGCCGTTTCGGGGCAGCCATTGTTCTTCAACCAGGTGGCGGGCTTGCTCAATGAATTCGGCGGGCTTGTGGCCATGCCGATCCAAAACGGCTTGAACGGCATCCAGGCGCTGCAGGATGGACGCCACGGGTGGGGCGTTGACGGTTTGATCTGGCATGGGCGTGGCTCCTTGGGTGCCGCAATTAAACCATTTTCCGTTTTGCAGAGCTTTGCGTCAACGCGTCTGACCGCCCTGAAAAGCCGGTGTGCCGCAAACAGAGTACTATGTTATTAATAGCAAACTATGTATATAATACGAGAGCTAGATGCCAATATGACCACTTTTTTGACTTCGCAGCGGCGTATTTGATAAATTTAATATCACGGGCGATATCAAAACATGCGCCAATGGGCCCGGCAAGACCCGCGTCGGACTGCGATAATTTGCGCATGACCGACCTGCCCGCGCTTCCTTGCTACCTCAACGGCGACTACACCGTGCTGCCAAACGCCAAAATCAGCGTGATGGACCGCGGCTTCATCTTTGGCGATGGCGTCTATGAAGTGGTGCCGGTGTATGCCGGCCGGCCGTTCCGGTTTGCCCATCACATGGCGCGGCTGGACCGCAATCTGGGCGAATTGCGCATCGTCAACCCGTTGACGCACGCCCAGTGGCACGACATGGTCGCCAGGCTGGTGGGCCAGTATGCCGAGTCGGTCGGTGCTGACGCCCAGGCGCTGGACCAGCTTGTCTACATTCAGATCACGCGTGGCGTGGCCTTGCGCGACCACGTGATGCCCGAACACATCACACCCACGGTGTTTGCCATGACCAACGTCATGAAGCCGCCCACGGCCGAGCAGCGCGCCCGGGGCGTGGCCTGCGTCAGCGCCGACGACTTTCGCTGGGCCAAGGCGCACATCAAGAGCACCAGCCTGCTCGGTGCGGTGTTTGCGCGGCAAATCAGTTTTGACGCGGGCGCGGTCGAGACCGTCATGTTTCGCGACGGATTTTTGAGCGAAGCGGCCTCCAGCAATGTGTGGGTGGTGCAAAACGGCAAAGTGTTGGGCGCGCCCAAAGACCACCTGGTTCTGGAAGGCATCCGCTACGGCTTGTTTGAAGAGATTTGCCGCGAGCAAGGGCTGGGTTTTGAGCTGCGGCGCATCAGCCGTGATGAGGTTTTAAATGCCGATGAACTGCTTTTGTCCAGCGCCACCAAGGAGGTGTTGGCGGTGACGTCGCTGGACGGCAAGCCGGTAGGAACTGGTGCCACACGCGGCGTGCCCGGCCCGGTGTATGCCAGATTGCACGCGGGCTATCAAAAAGCCAAGCAAACCGCCACCGCCTGGGCCGCTGCATGAGCAACGCACCACCACCCAAACCAGTGTCTGACCGGTCGCCCAACCCGTCGCCCAACCCGACTCCTGCCCCGCAACAGTCACTGATCCAATACCCGTCGCTCTTCCCCATCAAAGTCATGGGCTTGCGGGTTGACGGCCTGGTGCACGCCATCACCCACCTCGCCCGCCAGTTCGACCCCACGTTTGACGCCACCACGGTCGAGCTTCGTGAAAGCAAGGGCGGCAAATACCTGGGCGTGACCATCACCGTCACCGCCACCTCGCGCGAGCAATTGGATGAGCTGTACCGCACGCTTTCCACCCATCCGATGGTGAAGGTGGTGCTGTAGGTTTGTGCTTGTCAAGTCAACGGCTAGGAGTGGCTGTACACGCCAAGCGTTTGATTTACTTGATGAAAAGTGCAATTGTTATATTAAACAATATTTTTATTGCTTAATTTGACATTTTAAGTAAACTTGCGAGATGCTAATAGAACAGTCGCTCGCCATCCCGCTGCCCGCCGTTCAAGAATACCTTGCCGACACCAACCCTTGGTGGGTTGCTGGTAAGGGTATTGATGCTGACATGCAGGATTGGCCCAAGCGCGCCTACTTCTCTGCCTTCATGCGCCTGGTCAGCGCCACCGAGGTCAAACGAGCCGTCGTCGTGATTGGCCCCAGGCGCGTGGGTAAAACGGTGATGATCATGCAGGCCGTTCAGCGGCTGTTGGATTCGGGTGTGCCTGGCTCGCGCATTCTGGTGGCGCAAATGGATGTACCGCTGTTTTCAGGGCAAACCCTTGGTAGCCTGGTGAAGTTGTTCATAGACATCCATCGTCACAAGTTGGACGATCCGGTCGGCCCCTTGTACGTCTTCTTTGACGAGATCCAGTACCTTAAAGATTGGGAAGTCCATCTCAAAGTGCTGGTTGACACCCTAAAAGGCGTTCGCTTTGTGGCCACTGGTTCGGCGGCCGCCGCGCTGCGGATGAAAAGCCGCGAATCGGGCGCGGGGCGTTTTTCAGACTTTGTGTTGCCGCCCTTGACCTTTGCCGAATACCTTGACTTCTGCGGCCAGACGCACTTGGTGCAGGAGATTGAGGAACCCGATGCGGCAAGGCCCGAGTACTTTGCACCCAACATCGCTGCACTGAATGCCGAATTCATCAACTACCTGAACTACGGCGGCTTCCCCGAGGCGGTGATGAACCCCGCCGTGCGGCAAGACCCGCGCCGCTATCTGCGCCAGGACATTGTGGACAAAGTGCTGCAAAAGGATTTGCCGAGTCTTTTTGGCATATCGGACACGCAGGAACTCAACCGCTTTTTCAACGTCCTGGCCTACAACACCGGGATGGAAGTGGCACCCAAAAACCTGTCTAAAGACACCGGCCTGGGCACCGCCCGCATCGAAGAGTATCTGGAATACCTGGAGGCCGCATTCCTGGTCAAACGCGTCCACCGCGTCAGCGACAACGCGCGCCGCCTGCAACGCGCTACCAGCTACAAGGTCTATCTCACCAATCCATCCATCCGGGCCGCATTGTTTGGCATCGTGCGCCCAGAAGACCCGAAGCTGGGCAGCTTGGTCGAAACCGCCATCTGGAGCCAATGGCTGCACAGCACAGACACCATCGCCTCGCTGCATTACGCCCGGTGGCGCGAGGGGCGCACCGACTACGAAGTTGACCTGGTGGGCCTGGCTGCCAGCACCCAAAAGCCACGCTTTGCGGTCGAAATCAAATGGTCTGACCGTGCCTGGTCGGACTGGGGCGAATTGAAGGGGTTGCGAAAATTCATGGCACAGCACACCCTGGCCCGGGCGCCGCTGGTCACCACGTTAACGCAATCTGGCGTGGCAGAAATCGATGGACAAAAAGTCGAATTCACCCCCAGCAGCCTGCACTGCTACACCATCGCCCGCAATTTGCTGCAGCAAGCGGGCTGACAGCTCCCCCCTTTCAAAGCGAATCAAAGCCAACCCATGCCCACCCTAGACTGGCTCAACCGCGCCGACGCCTTCACCCTGGCCAACAAGGTGCCCTACCGCCTGCTGGAGCAAGTCTCCACCCACGGCGCGCCATCATCCGCGCAGGCGGACAACCTGCTGATCCAGGGCGACAACCTCGAAGCCCTCAAGGCCCTGCTGCCGTTCTACCGGGGCTGTGTGAAATGCATCTTCATCGACCCGCCCTACAACACCAAGAGTGCGTTTGAGCATTACGACGACAACCTGGAGCACGCCCAGTGGCTCAGCATGATGCTGCCGCGCCTGCAACTGCTGCGAGAGCTGCTGCGCGAGGATGGCTCGATCTGGGTGACGATTGACGACAACGAGGGGCATTACCTCAAGGTGCTGATGGACGAGGTGTTTGGGCGGGGGAATTTCATAGCAACCATTGCTTGGGAGAAAGATAAAGGCGGGAGAGGTGATGCCGATATTTCTACGTCTCACGACATGATTCTTGCTTACGCCATGAAGCGAAGTCGCTGGTCAGAAACACGCAACTTGATCGAACGGACAGCAATCCAAGCGGGCCGATTCCAAAATCCGGACAACGATCCGCGTGGTCCCTGGCGGCAGGGCGACGATGGCACAGCCAAAAGCGGAACAGAGAAGCAGCGTTATCCAATCGTCTTACCCTCAGGTCGTTCTGTTGTGCCGAAACAAGGCCGCTACTGGGCTTTTTCACTCGAAACATTCGAACGTGCCCGGTCGGACGGACGTGCTTACTTCGGAAAAAACGGTGATCGGCTGCCGATTATCAAGCGGTATGCCGATGTCGTTCGCGAAGGAGTCGCACCACGGACATGGTGGACTGCGGAAGAAGCCGGGACCAATCAAAGCGCCAAAAGAGATCATCTCGCCAAGATGTTTCCGGGGTCGGATACTTTTGCAACACCCAAGCCGGAAGAGCTGCTGCAACGAGTTCTTCATATATCCACCAACCCCAACGACCTCATCCTCGACAGCTTCCTAGGCTCCGGCACCACAGCCGCCGTCGCCCACAAAATGGGCCGCCGCTGGATTGGCATCGAGATGGGCGAACACGCTGCCACGCACTGCCTGCCGCGTCTGCAAAAAGTGATTGACGGCGAGCAGGGCGGCATCAGCAAAGCGGTCGGCTGGGGAGTCGCCGCTGACGGCGGCGAGTGGAAAGGCGGCGGCGGATTCCGCTTCATGCGCCTGGGCGAAACGATTTTTGACGACGCT
>JANOMD010000426.1:0-2978 GCA_031420135.1 Rhodoferax sp.
TTAAACTTCTTCGTTTAGCGATGCTGAACACCCCATGCAACTGCAAGACATTCTCTACTCCCAAGGCTTCGGCACGCGCCGCGTTTGCGCGGGTTTGATTCAGCAGGGTTGGGTTGAGGTTTACGCAGATTCAGCTTCGGCAGAACCCGTCAAATGCACACAGTCTGATACTGATTTTGTAGCAACCAGTCTGCGCTTTCGGGTGCAGGGTGTGGACTGGGTCTACTTTGAGAAGGCCTACCTCATGCTGCACAAGCCCGCTGGCACCGAGTGCTCGCAAAAGCCGTCCACCTACCCCAGCATCTACACGCTGTTGCCTTCGCCCCTGCGCCTGCGCCCGCAGAAGAGCGCCGTGCAGGGCGTGCAGGCGGTGGGCAGGCTGGATCAAGACACAACCGGCCTGCTGCTCATGAGTGACGACGGCCAGTTCATCCACCGCATGAGCTCGCCCAAAAAGCACTTGCCCAAGGTTTATGAAGTGACGTGCAAACATCGGCTCGATGACAAACAGGTCAAAAAGTTGCTGGACGGCGTGGTGCTGGATGACGACCCCAAGCCGGTGCGCGCGGCGGCTTGCGAAATCGTCGACCCGCAGGGTGAAAAACGACAGCTTCGCCTGACGCTGACGGAAGGCAAATACCACCAGGTCAAACGCATGCTGGCGGCAGTGGGCAACCGGGTGGAGGGCCTGCACCGCTCGCGCATTGGCGCACTGGAATTGCCGGTGGATTTGAAGCCGGGTCAATGGCGCTGGCTGCGGGCAGATGACCTGGAAAAGCTGAATGTGAATATCACCAGTGATATTAAAAAATAGGCGGAACTGGAAAATCAAGCGTTCTGCAGTTGAATTTTCCATCAAATAGGCCTGTATCTCTCGTATTATATAGATAGTTTGCTATATAAATAGGAATTATCGGTTTTCAAAACGACTAGTTTTTCCGGATCATCACGGTACGATTAGCAGAAACTTCGCCATCAAACGGGTCGTCAGCTCAGCCTGATCCCGGTGCGCGGAGTGTCCGCACTGCTCCAGTTTGTGCAGCGTCACTGGCTGAACTGGCGACGCCCGTCGCTTGGTTTGATCAATGCCCGGCACAATTTCTTCAATCTGGCGCAGGCTTCCAAACGGGTCGTCCAGGCCCTGAATCGCCAGAATCGGCGCGTTGATGGTTTTGCAATTCTGCCGAATGTCAAAGCCGCGAAACGCGTTGGACAACCACACGTCATTCCACTGCCAGAAGGCACAGTCCACATCAGCGTGAAAGCGCGCCAGCCGCTGCCGCAGATTGCCCGTCTCATACGCGATGCGCGTCTGCGTGATGGCCTGGATCGAGATGTCTTCCACCATCACATGCGGTGCCATCAGCACGCAGGCCGACACCGGGAAACGGCTGGCGTGCAGCAGGGCGATGCTGCCACCGTTGGAGTGGCCGACCAGCACCGGATTTTCAATTTTGAGAGCAGCCAGTAAAGCAGGCAAAACAGTCCACGCTTCTTGGTGCAGGTAGTCTGGCAGCAGCCGCCCGCTGCGCTGGCCATTGACCCGTGCCGACGGGCCGCGAACATCGGGTACGCTGTCCGACTGACCATAACCCCGGCGCGAATACACCCAACCCGCGCGCCCGGCAGCCGCGCACAGTTGCGCCGGCCAATCGCGCCACATGGCGACCGAGCCCAGGCCTTCATGCAGAAACACCAGAGGGGCCAGGCCTGCACCTGCCGGGTGGGCGGCAATGTGCTTTACCTCCAGGCGCACACCGTTGATGTTGATGAAGTCCATGCAGGGAATGTTACGGGATCGGGAAGGCCGATGACGCCAGCAGCAGGCAATGCCAGGGTGGCCCTTTGCGATGATCGAAGCAGCGACCTTTGAACAGGGTCTTCGTCCTGTCACGGCTGAATTGGCATTGCGTCTTGGCCGGGCGCTTAGCCAAACGCCGCAATATTGGCTCAACTTGCAGTCGGCTTACGACTTGAAGATTGCCCAGGTTGCGATGAAAGACAGTCTGTTGGCAGTGCGGGCACTGGCAGCGGCCTGAAGCCAGGGCCCGGTGGCATGTCACGCTGCATCTGCCGTGTTCACTGCCTCGGCCACAAACCCAAATTCATCCACATCCGCACTTCAACTCCCAGCACTCGATGCGCGCGGATGGTCACCCTGGGTTTTCAAACTCCGCGTTTTTAAAGCGTAGGACTTTGCAGTTCTCCTTCACTGCCCGCTGCAGGTTGTCTTCGAAGCCCGCTGCGGTTTCCGCTTGAATTTCAATGGCAATTTTGACCTTGATGCCGGGACGCGACGTGAATTGCAGGATGACTTCATCCACCAGGTCGGCAAACTGTTTCTTCGCCTGGATCGGGTCAAGCTCGACGCTTCCGTAAAACTGCTTCTTGACCGTTGGCGGTGTTGACGCATTCGCTGCTACCGCACCGGTCGGCCCGGTGAAATTTTCAGCGTGTCGTGGAATTGTGGGCACAGCAGCAGCGTACTCGGCGAAACCCGCTGGTTGCGGTCGGGCAGCCTCTTCAGCGGCACGCTGCAACTCTGCATACCTGGCGGCGGTTGCCGGCTCGATCAGCAGCAGGTCAGAGTCAAGAATCAACGTCGCGCGCTGGTCAAAGCTGAACCCGACATAGCGGTCATCGTCCTTGCCTTGTGCAAAGCCAAAGAAGTCCTTGCTTTGCGTACCCATCGCCATGGTGTTTTGAAACGCAGCGTCATTTTGGATGCGTGGCAGATACAGCTGCTGGCAGCTCTGCTGCCACACATTCAGCGCGCTAACCGCCTTGATGTCCTCTTTCCAGAACCAGTCTCGCAACACCTTGGCCAGGTGGATGGGCGCCCACTGGGTGATCAACAACTCGTTCTCCGTCAGCACGCGCTCAATTTCATGCGAGAGGTTGGGCGCACCGGCGTTAACCTGAAAGTGTTCCCACCGGATTTCAGACAAGCCCTTGCCTAGTTTTGCTTCCTGCACGGG
>JANOMD010000427.1:0-11635 GCA_031420135.1 Rhodoferax sp.
ATCTCGGCCGGATAAGTGGCCCCGACCACCAAGCCGAGCTGGCCATTGGTGTTCCACGACTCCTGCGCCAGGCGAGCGATGTGCTCGTACAAGCGCGGCTCACCCGGCAGGCCCGCCAGGCGCTGGTTTTGAAGATCATCACCGCCGGGGTTGGACGTGCGGCACAGCAAAAACGCGCCTTTGCCGGGGTACTTCAAATACGGCGCAATCGAGTCATGGCCCATGAAGGGCGACAGCGTCACCGCATCCGCCCCATAGCGTTCAAACGCCTCAATCGCATACTGCTCAGCCGTGCTGCCAATGTCACCGCGCTTGGCATCCAGGATGATGGGCACTTGTGGCGCGACGCGGCGGATGTGCTGCATCAGCCGCTCCAGTTGCCCTTCAGCGCGGTGCGCAGCGAAGTAGGCGATCTGCGGTTTGAAGGCAATGGCGAGGTCTGCGGTGGCATCGACGATGGCCGCGCAGAAGTCGTAAATCTTGTTCGAGTCGCCCTTGAATTTGCCGGGAAAGCGGGCGGGTTCAGGGTCGAGCCCGACGCACAGCATGGAGTTGTTTTGGCGCTCTGCGGCGGTGAGCATGTCAAGGAAGGTCATTGGGCTATTGTAGAAACCGCGCCGCACTGCCAGCGACAATGCTTCCATGCAAACCCTGTCCCGCCGCCAACTCATCCTGCTCATCCTCTTAACCCTGGTGTGGGGCATCAACTGGCCGGTGATGAAGGTTGGCGTGACGGGCTATCCGCCGCTGACGTTTCGCGCCCTCAGCCTGGTGCTGGGCATTCCCGTGCTGGCGCTCGGGTTGGCGGTGTTGAAAGTGCCGTTTCGCATCCCGCGAGCCCATTGGCGCGAGGTGTTTTGGCTCTCGGTGACGAACATGTTCGTGTGGCACGGGCTGATCATTCTGGCGGTGAAGGAACTCAGCAGTGGGCGCACGGCGATTCTGGGCTACAGCATGCCGATTTTCTCGGCGCTGCTCGGTGCGCTGGTGTTTGGCGCTGTGCTCACGCGGCGCGCATGGCTGGGCGTGGCAGCAGCGGGCCTGGGTGTCGTGCTGCTGCTGTGGCACGAGGTGGCGAATCTCTCAGGCCGGCCGCTGGGCGTGGTGATGGCACTGGCTGCGGCGGCCACTTGGGCGCTGGGCACGCAGATGCTGCGCCGCTCGACCTTGCCGCTGCAAACGCTGACGATTTCTTTCTGGATGACGCTGCTGACCGCCGGGGTGATGGTGGTCATGTCAGCCCTGATTGAGCGCGACCAATGGCGCATGCCACCGGCGGCGACGATGGGCTCCATCGCCTACAACGCGGTGCTGATTTTTGGTTTTGCCCACGCCGTGTGGTTCTATTTGGCGCGCGCGCTGCCCCCCGTGGCATCCACTCTGAGCGTGATGTTCATCCCGATTCTGGGCGTGTTCAGCGGGGCCTGGTGGCTGGGCGAAATCCTGCATTGGCAAGACTGGGCGGCAGTGGGCTTGATGGTGGTGGCGATTGCGTCGGTGCTGCTGCCGCAGTCGACGCCAGTCAAGACTGCTTGAGTTGCCCCAAGGCTTGCATCGCCTGCATCGCCAAGCACAGGTCGGCCCAGGCCTTGGCTTTCTCGGGCAAATTGCGCAGTAAATAGGCCGGGTGATAGGTGGCGATCACTGGAATGCTGCGCCCCGCGCTCGCGTAGCCATACACCTGCCCGCGCAGTTTGCCCAGCGGCATTTTGTGGACATCAGGCACGCTCATTTGCAGCAGTGAATTCATCGCGTACCGGCCCATCGCCAGAATGACTTTGGGCTGCAAAAGCTCGATCTGGCGACGCAGAAACGGCTCGCATTGCGCGATTTCCTGCCGCTCGGGGTTGCGGTTCCCCGGCGGGCGGCACTTGACGACAGAGAGCAGAAACACGTTTTGCTGGCGGCTGACCCCCATCGCCTTGAGCATGTTGTCCAGCAACTGCCCGGCCTGGCCTGCAAAAGGCTCGCCGGTGCGGTCCTCCTCTTCGTCGGGCGCTTCACCCACCACCAGCCAGTCCACCTGGGGCGCAGCCTGCAATTGAGCGGCGGGCTCGCCCACGCCAAACACGGTGTTTTTGCGCGCTTCGCATAGGGGGCAGGCGCGACAGGTGGATACGGCCTGCTGCAGCGCGGACCAACCCAGTGTGGCGATACTTGGGTTCTGCGGATTTGCGCTGGTGCTGCCATGAGGAGCAGATTGACTTGCCGCAGTGACGACCGGCAAAGCGGCCAAGGCGGCCAGTCCCGCGTCTACGCTGTGAGCCGCAGTTGGCGCACCACGCGGCGATGCGGCAGCGTGTCGCGCTGGCGCGCTGGCAACCGGCACCGGCGCGGGTGCCATTGCCAGGACTGCGGCATCCGTCGGCTGCGGCCACCAGACGTGCACATTCATCTCCTGCAGCATGGCACGTTGGCGCTTGTCAAGGTCCAGGCTCATACCAGCGTTGTCAAAGTTTCAGGCGCATGACGATGGCGTCTTCACGCTGATCAGCGGCCGGGTAATAGCCTTTGCGCTGGCCAACGCGACGAAAGCCGTGGGCCTGGTAGACGTGAATGGCCCGTGCATTGCTCAAACGCACCTCAAGCCACAGCCATTGGGCCGCCTGCCCGCGTGCCCACAGCGTCAGCGCGTCCAGACACACCCAGGCCCAGCCCTGCCGCTGGTATTCGGGGTTGATGGTGACGTTGAGCAGATGCACTTCATCCACGCCCTGCATCGCGACGAAGTAGCCCAGGAGCACGTTGTCGGCCCACAGCAACTGCGCCTGGTAACCGGCGCTCAAGGCGTCGATAAAGTTGTTTCGGCTCCAGGGAAAAGCGTAGGCGCGCTGCTCCACGGCCATCACGGCTTCAAGCTGGTCAGGGCGACCGGTCTGAAACGCTTCAAAGCGGGCTTCGGTCGATTGGAGGACGGCGCTCATGGCGTGGCACAGGTGTCGGGCTTGATTTCAGGGCAAATTCAGGATGCGGACTGAAGGTATTTTTCGGTCTGGCGCTCGCGCGTTGTTTTCGCCACTTTATCGCGAATGTAGGTGGGCAGCGCCTGGTCGGCTGGCACCGCGTGACCGCTGGCCAATAGCTGGGGTGCCAGCCGCAGCATGGCGGCGGCGCTCGGCAATGCATGAACCGGCGCACTGGCCATAACCGGCAGGCGCGCGCCATGCGCCACCGCGGCGTTGCCTGCGATCAGCCAGCCATGGCGCGCATCAAGCACACCCGGCGCCGCGTCGCCAAGCGCTTGCAGCAGTGTTTCGGGCCGGGTCAGCGCGTAATCGCCCAACTGCTTCCAGCAACTGCCATCCCATACGTAGCAGGCGGCATAAACCTCGTCCATGCGCGCATCCAGCACGGCAATGACACCCAGGGGTCCGGTGTGGGACAACTGATGCCGCGCTTCCTCGGCCACCGCCAGCAAGGTATCCACCGGCAGCACCGGCACGCCCGCGCCAAACGCCAGCCCCTGCGCCACAGAACAGGCCGTGCGCAAGCCGGTGAACGACCCTGGCCCCTTGCCAAAGGCAATCGCATCCAGCCCGTCAAAGCGAAGGTCTGCCTGCCCCATCAGCGCCTGAATCGCCGGGATCAGCGCGCTCGACGCCTGCGCGCCACCGCCGCCGGTGTGCTGCCAGACCCGCGCAGTCCCATGCGAAACGTCCCTGGCGCCGCCGCGGCTGACAGCAATGCTGAGCCGGTCGGTGCTGGTGTCAAAGGCAAGCAGGTTCATGATGGAGGATGAAATATTTTGCTACATTATTAATAGCATACTAGTTATATAATACAAGAGCTAGAGGCTTATTTTATTGTTTTTTTGAGTTTTGAGCAGCCGTTTGGAGGTATAAATTAACCTGCAGGTTAACTTTTAACGCCTCTTTCAAACCTGCGCGACCGCCGCCAAAGATGAGGGCGCCTGGCTGGCCGCAGTGGCAACGGCCGGCAAAACCGTCTTTTTTGCAGATCGCATGCCAAACAGGATGCCGCAGGTCACCATGGCCAGCCCGACCCACAGGTTCCACGACAGCGGCTCGCCCAAAAAGTAGACTGCGCCCAAAGCCGACGAACCCGGCACGATGGCGGTGAACATAGTGGAGCGCACCGGGCCGAAGTACTGGATCATTTTGGTAAAGGTGATGCCGGAGACCACCACCGAGCCGGCCCCCTGAAAAAGCATATGGAACAGCACTTCGCCCAACGGTGCGGTCAAAAAATGGCTCGGCACTGCCTTGAGCGCAATCAGCAGGCCGTAGACCGGCACGTAGGTCAGCGCGGCAAAGGCGGTGATGGCAATGGTGGCGCGCACGGCGTCCAGCGCGTAGCGGCGCGCCAGCACGCTGTAGACTGACCAGCACAGCGCAGCCGCCATGAAAAGCACGTCGCCGCGCCAGACCGAGCCGCCGTCAAATGCGCGCAGCAGGCTCGCGCCGCCGACCAGCAGATCGCCTGCCACGATGAAAACCAGACCGGTCACGTGTGCGGGCGTCAGGCGTTCGCCCAGCAGCCAGACGGCCAGCAGGCTGGTCCAGAACGGCAGGCTGCCCGGCAGCAGCACCGACGCGTGCGCAGCCGGTGCATACACGAAGCCGTTGTACGTCAGCAAACTGTAGAGCAGCCCGCCAAACACGCCCGCGGTCGCGGTAATGCGAAGCGGCAACGGTGACAGCCCGAACAGGGACGCGCCACGGACCGGTTTGGCCAAGTCCGAGCCAGGCGCCGAGTTTTGCGCGTCGATCCGATCCCGGCGCACCAGCCACCAGCCCCAGGGCAGCAGGATGGCCGCTGCGCCCAGCAGGCGCGCCAGCACGATGTCATACGGCGTCAGCACCGCACCGCGCGCCGGGTCAAAGCTGGCGCGCGCAATGATGATGAACGCGGTCCAGATCACCACCGTGATGACGGCTGCCGAAATACCGACGGTTCGGGGAGAAAGTCCTTTGAAGAAACGCATGGGCTGATTATCGACCGCCGGTAGCGGCCGGGTGTCGGACAGGCCATGCGAGGCAGGGCTGTAGACTTCGATGCCATGACCTTTCAATCGATTCTGGCGCGTGGCCTGCTGCTGTGGTTCTGCCTTGCCAACGGCGTTTCAGGCGCCCAGACTTTGCCGGCGGAGATCGAATCCGCGTTGGCCCGTGCCAAAGTGCCAAAGGACGCCGTAACGATACTGGTGGTTGATGCCCAGGGCCGGGCAGCAGCGCGCCTGAGCCACCGCGCCAATGTCCCGATGAACCCGGCCTCGGTCATGAAACTGGTCACCACCTACGCGGCGCTGGACCTGCTGGGGCCGGCATTCACCTGGAACACGCCGGTGTTTGTCGAAGGGGCCGTGCGGGAGGGCACGCTGTTTGGAAACCTTTACATCAAGGGCCAGGGCGACCCCAAGCTGGTGTCCGAACGGCTGTGGCTGCTGCTGCGCCGGGTGCAGGGGCTGGGCGTCAAAAACATTGCGGGCGACATCGTGCTGGACAAGAGCGCGTTTGAATCAGTCGAGGTTGATGCCGCCCTGTTTGATGGCGAACCGCTGCGCCCCTACAACGCTGCCCCCGACGCACTGCTGATCAACTTCAAGACGGTGGTGATGACGTTTGTGCCGGATCGCACCGCCAACCTGGCACAGGTGCAGTTTGAGCCGCCGCTGGCCGGCGTGCAGTTGCAGCACAGCGTGCCCCTGTCAGGCGGCGATTGCAATGATTACCGCGTGGCGCTCAAGGCGGACTTTTCTGACCCGGCGGCGATCCGCTTTGGGGGCGCCTACCCCGCGAATTGCGGTGAAAAGGTGTGGCCCGTGGCCTATGCCGATCCAAAAAATTACGCGCTGCGCGCAGTCGAAGGCATGTGGCGCGAAATGGGCGGCAAGCTGGCGGGCAGCGTGCGTGAAGGCCGCCTGCCCACAACACTTGCCAAGCCGGCGTTTGAGGTCAGCTCGGCGCCCCTTCCCGAGGTGATTCGTGACATCAACAAATACAGCAACAACGTGATGGCGCAGCAGGTGTTCCTGACGCTGAGCCTGCAAACCAAAGCCGCCGGTGCCAGTGTCGCAACTGCGCGCAATACCGGTGGCGCAGGCGAGGCCGCCACACTGGCCGCGTCGCGGGAGGTGGTACAGCGCTGGTGGAAAAACACCCTGGGCACCGATGACGCGCCCACCCTTGAAAACGGCTCGGGCTTGTCGCGCAGCGACCGCATCACGGCCCAGGCGCTGGCGCGGCTGCTGCAATCGGCCTACGCCTCACCGGTGATGCCGGAGCTGATGTCGTCGTTGCCGATCACCGGGGTCGATGGCACGCTGCGGCGCAGCCGCTCCAAAGCGCAGGGCAGCGCACATCTCAAAAGCGGCTCGCTGCGCGACGTGGTCGGCGTGGCGGGTTACGTGCTGGCGGCCAGCGGCAAGCGTTACGTGGTGGTGATGCTCATCAACCAGCCAGGCGCGCCCGCCGCCCGAGCAGCCATCGACGCACTACTGGATTGGACGATGAAAGACAATTGATGTGAAACCAGAATAACCCATGCTTTCCACCGACACCATCGGCTTCATTGCCGCCGTTTTGACCACCGGCAGCTTTCTGCCCCAAGCCTGGCACACCTTTCAAACCAAGGATGTCAGCGGCATTTCACTGGGCATGTACAGCGCCTTCACCCTGGGCGTGGGCCTGTGGCTGGTGTACGGGCTGATGCTGGGTGCCTGGCCAATGATTGCGGCCAATGTCATCACGCTGACGCTGGCCGTCGCGATATTGGCGATGAAGCTCAGATACCGGTAACACTCACCGCAAACTCGGCAGATCGACCAGAGATAGCGTACCACTACGCTGCTGAGGCGCGCTGCAAACGGTCACGCACACCGTCCCATTCTGCTGCTGCAGGCGGCGCTTCAATCCAGATCAACTTGACGCCTTGCGCATCAAAATCACGCAGCACGGCGAACAATTGCTGCGCCGTGGCGGTGGCGTCATCGGGCATGCGTCGGCGCAACACCTTGCCGGACGCGCTCTGCAAAACCACCCGCGAGTAGGTCGCGATGACCGGCGCGTCTGCTGGCGCAGCCGCTTGGGCTACGCGCTTGCTGTCAATTTCCGCGCCCAAAACGTCCAGCGCGGCCTGCAGCGCCCGGGCGTCCATCAGGCGCACTTTGGCATTTGGCGCGTAATGCGACTCCAGCGTGCCGGAAGCCCGCGGCGCTGATGCAGTGGCCCCATCAAGATCCTCATTCGATAACACGGCCTGGCCGCAGGCGGCCTCGATCTGCGCAGGGGTGATGGCACCGGGGCGCAGCAACACCGGCACGCCCCGGGTGCAGTCGATGATGGTGGATTCGATTCCGACGGCACAGGCGCCGCCGTCCAGAATCAGCAAGTCGTCGCCCATCTCGCCTTGCACATGGGCTGCGGTGGTGGGACTGACGCGGCCAAACTGGTTGGCGCTGGGGGCAGCAAGACCCCAGATCGGCGCTGGCGACCTGGTTGGTGGGTGGCCGGGGCTCCCTAGCAGCGCCTTCAACAACGCTTGCGCCACCGGATGCGCAGGGCAACGCAGGCCGATGGAATTCTGCCCGCCGGCCGCCGCCGCCGCCACGCCGTCGCGGCGCGGCAGGATCAGCGTCAACGGGCCTGGCCAGAAGGCCTTGATCAACCGGTTGGCAAAGGCCGGCACCCGGTCTGAGAAATGCGCCACACCGTCGGCACTGGCCACGTGGACGATCAGCGGGTGGTTGCTCGGGCGGCCTTTGGCGGCAAATATTTTGGCCACGGCTTGGGCATTGCAGGCGTCCGCGCTAAGCCCATAAACCGTCTCGGTCGGCAATCCAATCAGCCCGCCAGCCGCGAGCACGCTGGCGGCAGCAACGATAGACGCCGCAGCAGCGCCATCCACGATCACGCGCGGGCCCTGGCTGGTGCTGTCTTGGCCGCGACGCCGGCCCAATGCGGCAACGGTTCGATGCCCAGCAATCTGGCGGCCTGCATGGCTGTGGCTTGCACATCGGCAATCGTCGCGCCTGTGATGTTCAAGTGGCCCATCTTGCGCCCCTTGCTGGCTTTGGCTTTGCCATAAAAATGCAGATGCGTGCCGGGCAGCGCCAGCACCTTGTCCCACGGTGGCGTCGCCAAACAATTGGGGTCAGATTCCAATTGTTTTCTGGATTTTTGACGGGCGGCGGATTTAATTGGAATCTGACCCCAATTATTCAGCCACAAGTCACCCAGCAGGTTCAGCATGATGGCCGGGCTGTGCTGGCGCGGCTGCGTTAGCGGCAAGCCTGCCAGCGTGCGCACTTGCAGCTCAAACTGCGACACGTCACAGGCGTTCATGCTGTAGTGGCCGCTGTTATGCGGGCGCGGCGCAATCTCGTTGACGACCAGGCGCAGCTTCTCTCTTTTGCCGCTTGAAGGCCTGGCGGCAGGGTCGCCAATCACAAAAAATTCGACGCACAGGACGCCCACGTATTGCAGCTCATCGGCGATGGATTTGGCTGCGGCAATCGCCTGTTTGGCCAGTGCTGGCGGCAAATTGCCTTTGTAAACCTCAGTCACAGCCAGAATGCCGTCGCGGTGCGTGTTCAATTGCACCGGCAGGTTGACGCACACACCGTCCCAGCCCCGCGCGATGACCACAGAACACTCTGCATCGAGTGGCAGCAGCTGCTCCAGCACGCAGGGCACTTGCTGGAGTTGATCCCAGGCGCGCGCCAGCTCTGCGCGGGTTTTGACTCGGCTCTGGCCCTTGCCGTCATAACCCATTCGCACGGTTTTGAGAATGCCCGGTAGCAGTTGGCGTTCAACGGCCTGAAGCTGGTCCAGCGTTTCGATCACCGCATAGGGCGCGCACGGCACGCCGCACTGCACGAAATGGGCTTTTTCTGCCGCGCGATCCTGTGCGATGCGCACCGCTTGCGCTGCGGGTGCGACCGGGCGTTGTTGCGCCAACAGCAGCAGCGCCTGGGCCGGCACGTTTTCAAATTCGGTGGTGATGGCGGCACAGTGTTTTGCCAGTTCGGCCAGGCCAGCCGGGTCCAGGTAACCGGTTTGCACATGCAGATGGCTGACCCAACCCGCTGGACTGTTGGCGTCTGGGTCAAGCACGGCGGTTGCATACCCAAGCGCCTGCGCGGCATGGACGAACATGCGGCCCAATTGGCCACCACCCATCACACCCAGCATCACGGGCTGGCCATCGGGCGTTGTGCCGGGCAACAGCGGCGTTCGCAATGACCGCAATGGGATTGGTTCCGGCATCGGCTTTGGCTTCGCCATGCTCACAGCACCGGCGGCAAGGTCATATCACGTGCGGCCTGCGTCTGGGCTGCGCGATAGGCGTCAAGCCGGGCGCGTAAATCAACATCGTCATTGGCCAGCATGGCCACTGCAAACAGCGCCGCATTGGCCGCGCCAGCGTCGCCAATCGCAAAAGTGGCGACCGGAATGCCTTTGGGCATTTGCACGATGCTGTACAGCGAATCCACACCTTGCAAGTGTTTGCTGGCGACGGGTACGCCCAGCACTGGCACCGTGGTTTTGGCAGCCAGCATGCCGGGTAGATGGGCCGCACCACCGGCTCCGGCGATGATGGCTTTCAGGCCACGGTCTGCCGCGCTTTGTGCATAGGCAAACATGTCATCCGGCATTCTGTGGGCGGAAATCACGCGGGCTTCGTGGGCGATGCCGAAGTGTTGGAGAATCTGCACTGCGTGTTGCATGGTGTCCCAATCTGATCGGGAACCCATGACAATGCCAATCTGAATTGTTTTCATAATGTTGAGGACAGAGCTTGCCCACTGCGTGTGGCGGCGGTCTGTCCCGCAAGTCTTTAATCTGTAATTTTACTTTTTCACACGAGTCAGCCCAAATGATCAACGTTACCGTCGAAAACTTTGATGTCGAAGTCATCGAAGCCTCTGCCCAAACCCCCGTGCTGGTGGATTTTTGGGCACCCTGGTGCGGCCCCTGCAAAGTGATTGGGCCGCTGCTGGAAAAAGTGGAGGCTGAGTACGGTGGGCGGTTCAAGCTGGTCAAGATTGATTCCGACCAGCAGCAGGAACTGAGCCAGGCCTTTGGTGTCCGCAGCATCCCGACTTGTGTGTTGCTGGTCAACGGCAAGCCGGTGGATGGCTTTACCGGCGCGTTGCCTGAGGGGCAAATCAAGGCGTTTCTGGACAAACATGTGCCACCGGCCGACGTACTCGAAGCAGAAGTAACCGCAGTCAAGGTAACCGACGCACCAGCCGCCGACGACCCGGACGCCGTTCGCGAAGCGCTGCACCAGGCAGTCCTGAAAGCGCCCGACAACGACGACGTGCGCTTTGACTACATCAAGCTGCTGCTGTTGGAGGGCAACACCGATGGTGCCAAAGTAGCCTTCGCCCCGGTGATTGCCAAAACCAGTCTGGTACGCAAGTTTGATTCTCTGCAACGCTGGATGAACGCGATTGATTTCGCCGCTGACCGCGCCGGCCTGGCTGGGGGACCCAACAGTTTTGACGCAAAAATCGCCTTGAACAAGCGGGACTTCGATGCCCGATTCGGCAAAGCCCAAACCTCGATGGCGGCACAAGACTGGACCGGCGCGATGGATGAACTCCTGGAGATTTTGATGCGCGACAAAACCTGGAGTGACGAGCTGGCGCGCAAAACTTTCATCGCCATTCTGGACATCATCGAGCCGCCCAAAGTGAAGGTCGCCGATGGGCAGATTCCCCCGGCGGATCCAACCGTGGCGACCTACCGAAGGCGTTTGAGCAGCGTGGTGTTGAGCTGAAGGCACCGTTCACGCATAACAATGGCTAGCCGACCCCAGTCAATCGAGCCATGGCTTCCTGGTATTTGGCGGCCGTTTTGGCGATGATTTCATTGGGAACACGCGGCGCAGGCGGCGATTTGCGCCAGGGTTTTCCGTCTATGCGAACCTGCTCCAGCCAGTCGCGCACAAACTGCTTGTCAAAACTTGGCGGGTTGTCACCGTTGTCAAAACTCTGCTGGTAACTCTCGGCTGGCCAGTAGCGTGAAGAATCGGGCGTGAGCACCTCGTCCATCAGCGTCAAAGTGCCATCGGAATCCAGTCCAAATTCAAACTTGGTGTCGGCAATGATCAGGCCTTTAGGCGCTGCAATTCCGCAAGCCGCCTGGTAGAGCTGGATGCTGATATCGCGGATCCGCGTGGCCAGGCCCAGGCCAATCATCTCGACGGTTTTCTCGAACGTGATGTTTTCGTCGTGCTCGCCCACTGCGGCTTTGGCCGCTGGTGTGTAGATGGGTTGCGGCAGTTTGGACGCGTTCTTCAGTCCAGCGGGCAGCTTGACGCCGCACACCGCGCCGTTTTCTTGATAGTCCTTCCAGCCGCTGCCCGCAAGATAACCCCGTACCACCGCCTCAATGGGCAACGGCTTGAGTCGTTTGACCAGCATCGAGCGGCCCGTGACCTGTGGCACTTCAACCGCAGTCACAGCGCTCTCTGGCGCGTCACCCGTGAGGTGAATCGGGCAGATGTTCAAACCCTTGGGGCCGAGCTTGTCAAACCAGAACAGTGCCATTTGTGTGAGCAGCGCGCCTTTGCCCGGAATCGGCTCGCCCATAATCACGTCAAACGCGCTCAAGCGGTCGCTGGCGACCATCAAGATGCGGTCGGTGCCCACGGCGTAGTTGTCGCG
>JANOMD010000428.1:0-2569 GCA_031420135.1 Rhodoferax sp.
GTCAACACCATGTGCGAGCAATGGAATGCCGACATGAGCGAGCTTGCCGCGCAGGTGCTCAAAGACAAAGACGCCATTCAAGGCATCATCCTGGCCTCGAACAAATCCACCTTCTTTGCCGGGGCTGATCTCAAAGGCACGATGCGGCTCAAACCCTCGGATGCCAAAACGGTGTTCACCAGCATCGAGCTGGTCAAGAAAAACTTCCGCACCCTGGAAACGCTGGGCAAACCAGTGGTCAGTTGCCTGAACGGCACGGCGCTGGGCGGCGGCTGGGAGGTGGCCTTGATCGGCCACTACCGCATTGCCATTGACGACAAACGCATCCAGTTCGGCATGCCTGAAGTCACGCTGGGCCTGCTGCCTGGTGCCAGCGGCGTGACCAAGATGACGCGCCACCTGGGCTTGGTAGGTGCACAGCCTTACCTGGTGGAAGGCAAACTGTTTGGCCCGCGTGAGGCGCTTGAATTGGGTCTGGTGCACGAGCTGATTGCGCCGTCAGCCGACTCAAATGTCACGGCCAAAGCCGGGCTGCGTGAGGCCGCGCTCAAGTGGATCGCTGCCAACCCGGTCGCGCAACACCCGTGGGAAGGCAAGGACTACAAAGTGCCGGGCGGCCTGCCGTCCAACCCCAAAATCGCCTCCATGCTGGCTGTCGTGCCAGCCATGATGAAGCAGAAAACCCGTGGCCTGTACCCGGCGCCTGAAGCCATCATGAATTGCATGGTCGAAGGCTTGCAGGTGGACATGGTGACGGCGCTGCGCATTGAGTCGCGCTATCTGGCCCGGCTGATCACAGGCAGCAATGCGCAGTCGATGATCAACACCTTCTTCTTCAACATGAACGCGATCAAAAGCGGGCAAAGCCGCCCCGGAAGTTCGCCGAAATTCAGGCCGCAAAAAGTTGGCCTGCTGGGCGCCGGCATGATGGGCGCGGGCATTGCTTATTCGCAGGCCAGCAAAGGCATCGCCACAGTGCTGAAAGACGTGAGCCAGGAGAAGGCTGATGCAGGCAAGGCGTATTCGGCCAAGCTGACCCAGGCGCAAGTGGACAAGGGCCGCATGGGCCCGCACGACCAGACCGAGCTGCTGGGCCGCATCCACGCCACCGCCAGCGCAGCCGATCTGCAAGGCTGTGACTTGATCATTGAAGCGGTGTTTGAGAACCGTGACTTGAAAGCCATGGTCACGAAAGAGGCTGAGCCACTATTGGCATCAGGCGGTTTCTTTGCTTCAAACACGTCAACCCTGCCGATCAGCGGTATGGACAGCGAATCCGCGAAACCCGAAAAATTCATCGTCATCCACTTCTTCAGCCCGGTCGACAAAATGAAGCTGGTGGAGATCATTCGCGGCAAACAGACCGACGATGAAACCGTGGCCCGCGCCTTTGACTACGTGCAGGCGATTGGCAAAATCCCCATCGTCGTGAACGACTCGCGTGGCTTCTTCACCAGCCGCGTGTTCGGCACTTTTGTGATGGAAGGAGCGGCGATGCTGGGCGAAGGCATCCCGGCCGCCGTGATTGAGAACGCTGGCATTCAATGCGGCATGCCGGTCGGCCCATTGGCAGTGATGGACGAAACCGCGCTGTCATTGAGCGTGCACGTCATGGACCAGACGCGCAAAGACTTCGAAGCGCAAGGCAAGACCTATGCCGCCACCCCAGGCCAGTTGCTGATCGAAAAAATGGTGAAGCAACACAATCGCCCAGGCCGGGCGGGCGGTGGCGGCTTTTACGACTACCCATCCAGGGACGATGCCAAAAAAGGGGCCAAAAAAACCCTGTGGCCGCAACTGCAACCGCTGTTTGAAAAGGCTGACGTACCGTGGAAAATCACCGACTTGAAAGACCGACTGCTGTACCGCCAGGCGGTTGAAACTGCACGTTGCCTCAGTGAAAACGTGTTGACCACGGTGCACGACGCCAACATCGGCAGCATCTTCGGTATCGGCTTTCCGGCCTGGACTGGCGGCGCCATGCAATTCATCTACGGCATGGGCATGGACGCTTTTGTAAAGCGCGCCGATGAGCTGGCACAGAAGTTTGGGGATGGATTCGCCTTGAGCGCCGAAGTCCGTGCCGCCATCGCCCGTTACAAACCGGTCTATTGAGCCGGGTCGCTGGGGCTGCTTGCCCGGATCGCATTCACAGCGTACCGCGCTTCACAAGCGCCAGCAGACCGTTTTTTTGCACTTTGCCCAACGCGGTTTTGGGCAGGGACTCGGTGAAGATGACCTGCCTGGGCAGTTTGAAGCGGGCGAGCTTGCCGTCGAGCCATTGCAACACGGCCGCCTCGTCAAGCTGTAGGCCGGGCTTTGGGACCACCACGGCGACCACAACTTCACCCCATCGCGCGTGTGGCATGCCGACGGCAACTGCCTCCTGAACCTGCGGGCATTCGGCCAGCAAGTTTTCAATCTCGGCAGGGTAAATGTTTTCGCCGCCGGAGATGATCATGTCTTTGCAGCGGCCCATGACCCAGTAGAAACCGTTGGCGTCACAGCGCGCGAGATCCCCGGTATGAAACCAGCCGCCCTGACAGGCCGGGTTGCCCGGGTCGCGCCA
>JANOMD010000429.1:0-10652 GCA_031420135.1 Rhodoferax sp.
CTTTCGGGTAAAAATACAGCACCATGACTTTGCCAAGGTGTGATGTGTTGGAAACATGGACGCCGCCGGTGGCATTTGCTTCAAATTCAGGGAGTGGTTTGTTGACAACGATCGCCATATGTAAATTGTGTCTCTCGTGCAGAATGTGTCAGGCATGATGGAGATTGCAAGATGGCGAACCCCTCACCAACTGCCACCACGGCAACCTGTGATTTTACCTCTAAAAGGTTCGGCCTCAGGCGGGGGGTTTTTCGATTAATAGCGCCAGCACCACATCACGGCCTTCGCCCGCCAAAATGTTGTAGGTCCGGCAGGCCGCCTGGGTGTCCATTGTTTCGAGGCCAATGCGCTTCGAATGCAGCAACGCCAGCCATTGCGGCTCGGGGAACCTGATGCTGTTGCCGCTGCCAAAAATGACAAGCTCTGGTGCCGATGCGGCAAGCTGCTCAAAGTGGGCGGCGGTCAAATCTTGAAAACTCTCACAAAGCCAGGCCAGACGCTGTCCTTTTGAGGCGATGACCACGCTGGCGGTCTGTTTGTCGCCATCCACGCTGACCCAGCCCGGACCATAGCCATTGATGGACTGAACTGCGAATTTATCGGGTTGAATTTTCATGCGGGCTCGGTTGTCTTGTAAGGGGCAGCGCGTTTGCGCTGTCAATCATTGCAGTGCAGTGGATTGATGCATAACTGTGGTCAAATTATAGGTTTCGCCTGTCAACGACCTTTCAGTAAAACCCTTCGGAGCACCTGTGAAAACCATTCAGAAATCCGCCAAGTTGGCCAACGTGCTTTACGACATTCGTGGACCCATCATGGACGCAGCGCGCAAGATGGAGGACGAAGGCCAAAAGATCATCAAGCTCAATCTGGGCAACCTGGCCGTGTTCGGCTTCGATGCGCCCGAGGAAATCCAGCAGGACATGATCCGCAATTTGCCGAATTCGTCCGGTTACTCCGACAGCAAGGGCATCTTTGCCGCGCGCAAGGCGGTCATGCACGAAACCCAGAAGCAAGGCATTGCGGGCGTGACGCTGGACGATATTTACCTCGGCAATGGTGCCAGCGAGTTGATCACCATGGCCACCAACGCGCTCCTGGACAATGGCGACGAGCTGCTGCTGCCCATGCCGGATTACCCGCTGTGGACGGCGGCGACGAGCCTCTCGGGCGGCACGCCGGTGCATTACCTGTGTGATGAGGCCAATGGCTGGATGCCCAACCTGGCCGACATCCGCGCCAAAATCACGCCGCGTACCAAGGGGATCGTGGTCATCAATCCCAACAATCCGACCGGGGTGATGTACAACGATGCGCTCTTGATCGGCATCGTTGACCTGGCACGGGAGCACGGTTTGGTGATCCTGGCGGACGAGGTGTACGACAAGGTGCTGTACGACGGCATCAAGCACACTGCACTCGCTTCGCTTTCCCACGACGTGCTGACGCTGACGTTCAATTCCTTGAGCAAAAGCTACCGTTCCTGCGGCTACCGCGCAGGCTGGCTGGTGGTCTCTGGCGACAAAAAATTCGCTACCGACTACATCGAGGGCCTGAACATGCTTTCCAATATGAAGCTGTGCTCCAACGTGCCGGGCCAGTGGGCGATCCAGACCGCTTTGGGGGGTTACCAGAGCATCAACGACCTAGTGGGCGAGGGCGGTCGTCTTCGCCGCCAGCGCGACCTGGCCTATGACCTGATTACCGCCATTCCAGGCGTGAGTTGCGTGAAGCCGCAAGCGGCGCTGTACATGTTCCCGAAGCTCGACCCCAAGGTCTACCCGATCCAGGACGACCGCGAGTTCTTCCTGGCCTTGCTCAAGGAAACCCGGGTCATGCTGGTGCAGGGCACCGGCTTCAACTGGCCCGCACCCGATCATTTCCGCATTGTGTTTTTACCGCATGAAGACGATTTGCGCGAAGCCATTGGGCGCATCGCCAGGTTTCTGGACAGTTATCGCAAGACACACGGCACTGACGCCAAACCCACCACTTTTAAACTTGTAGCTGCCCGCGCCTGATTTGAAGATGCTGGCGCTCCATCCGAAAAATTCATGAAATCAATACAAGTAGGCCTATTGGGCATTGGTACCGTTGGCGGTGGCGTTTTCAACGTTCTCAAACGCAATCAGACCGAGATACAGCGCCGTGCCGGTCGCGGCATTGAAATCACCATGGTGGCGGATCTGGACACGGTTCGCGCCCAGGCAGCCGTGGGCGCAGGCGTCAAGGTTGTCAGCGACGCACGCGCCGTGATTGCCAACCCCGAGATTGACATCGTGATTGAGCTGATCGGCGGCTACGGCATCGCCAGGCAATTGGTGATGGAAGCCATCGCCGCAGGCAAACATGTGGTGACCGCCAACAAGGCCCTGTTGGCGGTCCACGGCACCGAAATTTTTGCGGCAGCGCAGGCCAACGGCGTGATGGTTGCGTTTGAAGCAGCCGTCGCCGGTGGGATACCCATCATCAAGGCACTGCGCGAAGGGCTCACGGCCAACCGCATCCAGTGGATTGCCGGCATCATTAACGGCACCACCAACTTCATCCTGTCCGAGATGCGCGACAAAGGGCTGGACTTTGCCACTGTGCTCAAACAGGCGCAGGTTCTGGGCTATGCCGAGGCCGATCCCACTTTTGACATTGAAGGCGTGGACGCGGCGCACAAGGTCACGCTGATGTCGGCCATCGCATTTGGCATACCGGTGCAGTTCGACAAAGCCTATGTCGAGGGCATCTCGAAACTGGGCGCGGTCGACATCAAATATACCGAGCAACTGGGTTACCGAATCAAGCTGTTGGGCATCACCAAACGCACCCTGTCAAACGGCAAAGAAGGCATCGAGTTGCGCGTTCACCCCAGCCTGATTCCGGCCAAACGCCTGATTGCCAATGTTGAAGGCGCCATGAACGCGGTGGTGGTCAATGGCGATGCGGTGGGCACCACGCTTTATTATGGCAAGGGTGCCGGTTCCGAGCCCACCGCCAGCGCGGTGATTGCTGACCTGGTTGATATCGCCCGCCTGCACGGGGCCGACGCAGCGCAGCGCGTGCCGCACCTGGCCTTTCAACCACAAACCTTTGACCAGGCAAAGACCGATACACCGATTTTGCCCATGAGCGAAGTCGTGACCAGCTATTACCTGCGCCTGAATGTGGCGGATGAGGCGGGCGTGCTGGCCAAAGTCACCGGCATTCTGGCCGAAGCGGGCATCAGCATTGACGCTGTCTTGCAGCGCGAGGCCGATGAGGTCGCTGGCGAGGGGGGAACCGGGGGCGAACTGGCGATCGCGCAAACCGACCTGATCCTCCTCACCCACGACACCCGCGAGGGCACCATGGACGCAGCACTTTCGCAAATGCAGGCGCTGCCAACCGTGCTGGCGCCAATCGTGCGGATTCGCAAGGAGGAGCTGGCTTGATGCGCTACGTTTCCACCCGCGCCGTACCAGGCAGTATCGAACGGAAAAAATTCTGCGAAATCCTGCTCGAAGGCCTGGCGCCTGATGGCGGGCTTTACCTGCCTGAAAGCTATCCGCAGGTTGACGCGGCGGCACTCGAAAAGCTGCGTGTCAGCTACCGTGACCATGGGTATGCGGACTTGGCATTTGAAATTCTGTCGCTTTATATTGACGACATTCCCGCCGCTGACCTGAAAGCCATCTGCCGCAAGACCTACACCCGAGAGGTTTTCGCAACGCCGGAAATTGTGCCTCTGCGAAAGCTGGAAGATGGGCTGTTCCTTGAAGGCCTTTCGAACGGCCCCACGCTCGCCTTCAAAGATATGGCGATGCAGTTGTTGGGCAATCTATTCGAATATGAACTGGCCCGGCGCGGTGCAGAGCTCAACATTTTGGGTGCCACCAGCGGCGACACCGGCAGCGCCGCTGAATATGCGATGCGCGGCAAAAAAGGCGTGCGGGTTTTCATGACCAGTCCAGCGGGCCGCATGAGCCCGTTTCAGCAGGCGCAGATGTTCAGCTTGATGGACGAGAACATCCACAACATCGCGATTGAGGGCGTGTTTGATGATTGCCAGGACATGGTCAAAGCCGTGTCGAACGACCTTGAATTCAAGCGCAAGTACAAGATTGGCACGGTTAATTCCATCAACTGGGCACGTTTGATGGCGCAGGTGGTCTACTTTTTCGCTGGCTACTTCCAAGCGACGCAGAACAATACGCAAAAAGTCAGTTTTGCGGTGCCCAGCGGCAACTTCGGCAACGTCTGCGCCGGCCACATCGCACGCATGATGGGCTTGCCGATCCATCACTTGGTGGTGGCCACCAATGAGAACGATGTGCTGGATGAGTTTTTCCGCACGGGCGTGTACCGCGTTCGTGCAAGCGTTGACACGCATGAAACCTCCAGCCCGTCGATGGACATCTCCAAGGCCTCCAACTTCGAGCGCTTTGTGTTCGATTTGTTGGGACGGGATGGTGCTAAAACGAAGGCGCTGTTTGGCGATGCGCTATCCACCCAGGGTCGATTCGATTTGGGCCAAAGCGCAGCTTTCGCCAAGGCAGCCGACCAGTTCGGCTTTGTCAGCGGCAAAAGCACGCATGCGGATCGCCTGGCGACGATTCGCAATACGTTCGAGCGGTTTGGCATGATCATAGACACCCATACGGCGGATGGCCTGAAGGTGGCGCGCGAACACCGTAAAGTAGGCGTGCCCATGATCGTGCTGGAAACCGCCTTGCCCATCAAGTTTGCCTCAACCATCGTTGAAGCATTGGGCCGTGCGCCAGATCGACCTGCGCAGTTCGAAGGCATTGAGGCTTTGCCCAAACGGGTTGTCACCATGGGCGCTGACGTGCAGGCTGTCAAAGCCTTCATCGTCGGGCATTGCCAATGAACGTCATCGGCATTGCAGGATTTTCGGGTTCGGGCAAAACGACGCTGGTGGAGCGCTTGATTCCGCTCTTGCGCGAACGCGGGCAGCGGGTATCCATCGTCAAGCACGCACACCACAACTTTGATATTGACCAGCCCGGCAAAGACACCTGGCGCCTGCGCACGGCAGGTGCGTTTGAAGTGGTGGTGGCGTCAGACACGCGGCTGGCATTGATGCGTGAGTTTGAGCAAAAGGCCAAGCTCTCCGTGCACCAACTGATTGCCGAGCTGTACGAAGGCGTGGACTGGGTGTTGGTGGAAGGTTTCAAGCAAAGCGATCTGCAAAAGCTGGAAGTCTGGCGTGCCGTGAACGCCAAACCCGCTCTTTATGTGGACGACCCCTTCATCGTGGCCATTGCCACCGATTCACCGGATGATTTGCCAGAACCCACGCAGCGTCCGGTGTTTGATTTGAACCAGCCAGGCACCATTGCAGACTGGCTGCTTGCCAGTGCCGCCCGGTTTGAATACCACGCCGAGGTGTATGCATGACGGCCATCAAGCCACCGGCTGCGACGCAGGCGCGCGCACCGCTCAAGCCGCTTGACGAGGCGCTGCTTCAACTGCTGGCTTCTGCCCACGTGCTGGAGGATGAGGAGGAAGTCTCCACATTTGACGCGGACGGTCGCGTACTGGCACAAGATGTGGTCTCGGCACTGCACGTACCCGCCCACGACAACAGCGCGATGGACGGCTACGCGGTGCGCTGTGTTGATGTGGCGCAGTCGGGCAGTGTGCTCGCCGTGTCGCAACGCATCGCAGCGGGCACCCGTGGCGGAGTGTTGCAGCCGGGCAGCGTGGCTCGCATCTTCACAGGGGCGCCAATTCCGGCGGGCGCTGATGCAGTGGTCATGCAAGAGGACTGCGAGGTCGTGAGCGCACCCGGCGAACCGGTTCAAGTGCGAGTCAACACGGCGGTGCAAGCTGGCCAGTGGATTCGCCGTGCTGGTGAAGACGTCGCCCAAGGTGCGGTGGTGCTTGCAAAAGGAGATCGCCTGACACCGGCTTGCCTGGGCTTGGCGGCCAGCATCGGGCGCAACACCTTGCAAGTGGCGCGCCAGCCGCGAGTAGCGCTGTTCTCGACCGGCGACGAGCTGGTGATGCCGGGCGACGTGGCCCCGGCCGACATGAAAGCTGGCGCCATCTACAACTCGAACCGCTTCTTTCTGCGCGCGCTGCTAGTACGCCTGGGCTGTGTGGTGACCGACTTTGGCATTGTCCCTGACCGGCTTGATGCCACGCTGCAAGCGCTGCGTGACGCCAGCGCCCGTCACGACTTGATCTTGACCAGCGGTGGTGTATCGGTGGGCGAAGAGGATCACATCAAACCCGCCGTGCAAACCCTGGGCACGCTCAACCTGTGGCAGATCGCCATCAAGCCCGGAAAGCCGTTTGCTTACGGCAAAGTCGGTGCAGCGCACTTCATGGGGCTGCCGGGCAACCCAGTCTCAAGCTTCGTCACGTTTCTGATGCTGGTGCGGCCGTTCTTGCTGCGACTGCAAGGCGTGACCGATGTGGCAACCGACTGTGTGGCCCTGCCGGCTAATTTCAAGTGGCCCAAAGCCGACAAACGCCGCGAATTTTTGCGGGTGCGGCGCAATGCGGGCGGGGGCCTGGATTTGTTCCCCAACCAGAGCTCGGGCGTGCTGACATCCGCTGTCTGGGGTGATGGTGTGGTGGACAACCCGCCCGGCCAAACCATTGCACCTGGAGACCTGGTGCAGTTCATTGCGTTCTCAAGCCTGTTGACCTGACGCTTCAGCCCATGAAAATCACCCTCAAATATTTTGCCTCCATTCGCGAAACCATGGGCCTTGGCAACGAGTCCCTGACCACCACGGCGGCCACGCTGGCTGCCTTGCGCGATGAGTTGATCGCCCAAGGCGGCGCGCATGCGCAGGCGCTGGCGCGAGGCAAAAACCTGCGAGTCGCCATGAACCAGGTCATGGCTGACGAGGCCACGGCGCTGCAAGACGGCGCAGAGGTCGCGTTTTTCCCGCCTGTGACAGGCGGGTAGCACTGAAAACGCACAGCGAGCTGTTATCAAGTGACAGCGAGCTGTTTTCAAGTGCTCACAAAAAATCATGACTATTAAAAAATGATAGCAAACTATATATGTAATACGAGAGCTAGAGCCGAATTTCATCGGTATTTTTGATATTTTGCGCGTTGGAATTCAATTTTCATATCGCCGGTGATATGAAATTTGGCGCTTTGCCCGGGCGTTTCAACAGCTTGGAAATGCCACAATCCCGGCATGTCATTTCAACGCGTTTCCATCCAGCCTCAGGACTTTGACCTGTCGGTCGAAATTAGTGCTTTGCGTGCAGCCGACAAACGCGTTGGCGCAGTGTGCAGCTTCATCGGCACCGTGCGGGACCGCAACACAGCCACTGAGCTTGCCGCTTCGCCTGCTTCTCTTCCTCCCAAGGAGGCTAATTTTTCTGGGCGCGACCCATCGAGAGGTTCTGGCGGGGCGGGCGAAGTGAGCTCGCTGGAACTGGAACACTACCCTGGCATGACCGAAAAGTCGATTGAAGCCATGATTGACGCAGCGCACCAGCGTTTTGATATTTTTGGCGTACGGGTGGTGCACCGCATTGGGCTGCTGCAACCGCTGGATCAGATTGTGATGGTGGCGGTGACGTCTGCCCACCGGGGCGAGAGCTTCAAGGCCTGCGAATTTTTGATGGACTATTTGAAAACCCAAGCTCCCTTCTGGAAGAAAGAACAAACGGCCGGTGGTGCAAAGTGGGTCGATGCGCGGGTCAGTGACGACGGCGCGTTGGCGCGCTGGGGCATTGAGACTGCGGGAGCAAATGCCACTGTCGCCCTTGTCCTGCCCGCAAGCATTCCCGTAATTCCGATCAATTGAGGTACTGGGGCCGACTGTCTGGCGGCGCGTGGCCCGGGGCGGCCGCATCATCCGCCTGCGCTACAGTCATTGCCGCCCACCGTGAGTTGGTATAGGCTTTTTCCAACAAATGGAGAAAGCCGTGCATCAAATTGCCGTCAAGATCAATCTGAACATCGCGTCTCGAAGTTGAGCCGCCCGCCTTGCCAGTGAATTTGACCCTCAGGTGCCCGTTGGGCAGAGGCGTAATAGCCACCTCGGTGACCAGGAGCGCGCCACTGTCATCCGTGGTGGGAGCCACTTCCGGTTCTTTATAAGGGGTTGAAAAATCCGAATTGCGCAGGACTGTCTCCCTTTTGATTTCGCCCAGGAATTCGCGGACCCGGGCGCTGGCCGCGCTGGTGGTGCTGGAAGCCGCGTCATCTTGCGTGGCTGCTGAATCGCCTTTTTCAAGCTGGCGGGTCACCAGCCTTCGCAGCATCGGCAGCACGCCAACCGTCAATCGCCGCGTCAGCCACAAGCGAAGCTCAATCTGCGTGCTGGTGTTGATGCGCACCAGCAGACGGTCCTGCTCGGCATCAAATTTCAAGTTGAGTTGGTGAATTTGCATGGCAAATTCTAAAGCGGCCCACAGCCGCTTGCCCCGCGCGGATATTGCCAGGGAAGCTCTGCACAACTCCTCACGGTTCGTGATAGTGCGGCCTCGGGCGGTCTGCGGCGTTGCGGCGGGTCGGGGCTTTTTCGTCAGTCGTTGACATAGATCAAATGCCGGTATGGGTTGAAATCCGTTGCTTGCCCCCAAAATGGCAACCATGAGAACCGACAAATTAACCACCAAATTTCAGGAAGCCCTGGCCGATGCGCAAACATTGGCTTTGGGCAACGACCACGCTTTTATCGAGCCGGCCCACGTGCTGCTGGCCATGCTGCGTCAAGCCGACGGCCCCAAGGCGTTGCTGCAACGTGCCGGGGTGAATGTCACGGGCTTGGCGGCTGGCGCCGAGGCAGCGATGAAAAAACTGCCCGAAGTGCAGGGCCACGAACAGGTGCAGGTGGGGCGCGACATGGTTTCACTGTTGCAGGCGTCGGAGAAAGAATCCATCAAGCGCGGCGACCAGTTCATTGCAGGAGAGTTGTTTTTGCTGGCCCTGACCGACAGCAAGCAGGACATCAGCAAAATTGCCAAAGAAAACGGCTTGACCCGCAAGGCGCTGGAAGCCGCCATCACGGCGGTGCGCGGCGGTGAAAACGTCAACAGTGCCGATGCCGAAGACCAGCGCGAGTCGCTGAAAAAATACTGCATTGACCTGACCGAACGCGCCCGCATGGGCAAGCTTGACCCGGTGATTGGCCGCGACGATGAAATCCGCCGCGCCATTCAGGTCTTGCAACGCCGCACTAAAAACAACCCGGTCCTGATTGGCGAACCTGGCGTTGGCAAAACCGCGATTGTTGAAGGCCTGGCGCAGCGCATCGTAGCGGGTGAAGTGCCTGAATCGCTCAAAGGAAAACGGGTGTTGTCGCTGGACATGGCGGCACTTCTGGCCGGTGCCAAGTTCCGTGGCGAGTTTGAAGAGCGCCTGAAAAACGTGCTGAAAGACCTTGCCAAAGACGAAGGCCAAACCATCGTCTTCATTGACGAGTTGCACACCATGGTGGGCGCAGGCAAGGCCGAGGGCGCGATGGATGCGGGCAATATGTTGAAGCCCGCGTTGGCACGCGGCGAGCTGCACTGCGTGGGTGCCACCACGCTGGACGAATACCGCAAATACATTGAAAAAGATGCGGCCCTTGAGCGGCGTTTCCAGAAAATTCTGGTGGGTGAGCCCACCGTGGAGGCGACCATTGCGATTCTGCGCGGCCTGCAAGCGCGCTACGAGACGCACCACGGCGTGCAGATCACCGACCCGGCCATCGTGGCTGCGGCGGAACTGAGCCACCGCTACATCACCGACCGCTTTTTGCCCGACAAGGCGATTGACCTGATTGACGAAGCGGCGTCCAAAATCAAGATCGAGCTGGACTCCAAACCTGAGGTGATGGACAAGCTGGACCGCCGCCTGATCCAGTTGCAGATTGAGCGCGAGGCGGTGAAGCGCGAGAAAGACGATGCCTCGAAAAAGCGCTTTGAATTGATCAACGACGAAATCAAGAATCTGCAAAAAGAGATTGCCGACCTCGACGAGATATGGAAGGCTGAAAAGGCCCAGGCGCAGGGCAGCAAGACCATCATGGAAGAGATTGAAAAAGTCCGCTTCCAGATTGAAGACCATTCACGCAAGGGCGATTTCAACAAGGCGGGTGAATTGCAATACGGCACCTTGCCCGGCCTGGAAAAACAGCTCAAGGAAGCCCAAACCGCTGAAGCCGGCAAGGCCAAAAACGCCAAGGACGGTGGCCGCCCGCAACTGCTGCGCACCATGGTCGGCGCCGAAGAAATTGCCGAAGTGGTGAGCCGTGCCACCGGCATCCCCGTCGCCAAAATGTTACAGGGCGAGCGCGACAAGCTACTGCAGATGGAAGACAAGCTGCATCAGCGCGTGGTGGGTCAGTCTGAAGCCATTACAGCCGTCGCCAATGCCATTCGCCGCTCGCGTGCGGGCCTGGGCGATCCGAACCGTCCGACGGGGAGCTTTCTGTTCCTTGGCCCCACCGGCGTCGGAAAAACCGAGCTGTGCAAGGCACTGGCGGGCTTCCTTTTTGAGGCTGACGACCACCTGGTGCGCATCGACTTGCGCGAGTTCATGGAAAAGCACAGCGTCGCGCGCCTCTTCGGCGCGCCGCCCGGTTACGTGGGTTACGAGGAGGGCGGTTATTTAACCGAAGCGGTGCGTCGCAAACCCTACAGCGTGCTGCTGTTGGACGAGGTCGAAAAAGCCCATCCCGATGTCTTCAACGTGCT
>JANOMD010000430.1:0-7372 GCA_031420135.1 Rhodoferax sp.
GATCGCACCGGTGTCAGAGCCCGGCACCACGGCGACCCGGTAACCCTCGGGCAGCCCCAGAATGCGCGCCGTCTCGCTGCAAGCCAAACCCAGCGCTTTTTTGCCCAATGCGGACCGGTGCGAGCGACCCAGCGTGTCGAGTTGGAGTTTGCTGACATCGTAGCCAGGGCGTTTGGCGCACGGGCCTGAGGAGAAGTTGGGGTTTTGCGGGCGAAGCGAAGGTTTGGCAGTGGCGTGCATTGAAGTCTTTGTCAGGTGAAAAAATTATTGTATCTTTGCCGATGGCTGGGGAAGCGCTGCATAACTCAGCGCGCAACATCGCTTTCAAGCAGCAACCGGACATAGCGCGTGTACGGTATCCCCTTGGCCTTGGCCTTGGCCTTCAAAGCATCCAGCAAGTTTTGAGGGAGGCGCATGTTCAGCGCCGCAGCCTTCGGCTCGAACTCAAAATTCATCGGCTTGAAACCCGACAGGTCATAGACCGAAAGGTCTGCCTTGTCAACGAATCGCTGCGCATCCGCATCGCTGCGCAGTGATGGCATCGGCTTAGATTTGGCTTTCATAGTGATCGATCTCCTTCTGGTGCATGTAGCGGGCACTGATGGGGCGAAGCAGGGTCTGGCATGACCGCAGGCTTTCCCATCAGAACATGCTCGACTTCTTCACGGGAAACGCCATGCTTGCCGCACTTTGACTAGTTGCCTTCATCCCAGTCGAACCCTGCTATCTTCACGCTTCAATTATACGCGTTTGTATACACAACTGACCCGCCATGAAACCCTCCGCAATGTTGCCCGGATTCTGGATGGCACTCATTTGCCCGTTCGGATTGACTCAATTGCAGTGGCAGGCTTGGGGCAAGAACCAACAGCTAACCACGGAACACGCGCGATCAGCGTCATCATAGTAGATGCCCTCGCGCGGATCACCTCGGGAAGTCTGAGTTTGTGATCTCGGTTTTTGGCAGGCAATGGTTGGTCGTTCATCAGCAGCGCCACCAGGCTGCGGAGCTTTTCCCAATCGTGGCGACCTGACTTTTTGACGCGTTTCTTGTCGCTTTTGAACTGCGCAGTCTCGCGCAAATCACGGGGCACTGTGCGATGGACTCAGAGCGCGTGCAAACTCGTGCGCGTGGCCCGACCTTTTTTTGCATCTGCGATCGCCGCCATCACTGCCCAACCATCAACTGCTCTGGTCTCGGTTCGACCGCTCTACTCATCCAGCACATGCACAAACCGCTTGTTACCCGCTAAACGGTAAACCGAAAAATCGCGTACATCGATGGTGGCGATGCGATGAATTTTGAGGCTGGCGGCCAGATAAACCAGGCTTGCATCGCAGAAGTCCATTGGCAAGTCTTCATATTTATCCATCAGGTTCCAAATCGCTGCAATGCCATCTGCGGGTGGTGACTCGATTCGCAGGTAGCCCAGAGACTGAGCTTTAGCAGCCCATTCGAAAAAGGCCTTTTGCCTAACGTGTGTCAACAGCGCGCAAACCTCGGTAAAGACAGCCCAGGTGGTTGTAGTTTGCCCCGTGTAGGATGAAAAAAACGCTTTGCACCGCGCGTGGTGGTGGTCTTTGGTGTTGAACAGCCCGACAAAATACCCCGAGTCTGCCAGCGTGTTCATCGCGCGGTAGTCGAGGTTTTTTTCTGGGTTGCCAGAGCGCTTGTTGCGCGCGCCGAGCGCTGGGCGTGTTTGCTGCGAACAGACCGGAGCACCTGCTGCTTGGACGGGGTGCGTGCCGCAGTATCCCCTTGGCTGTCACGTTCGCTGTCAGGTTGACTCGCAATATTGCGCATCGCTTCTTCGTAAATATGAAGTGATGACGGCTCGGCATGCCGGGCCAGAAACTCCTCAATGCTGCGAACGATCACAGCAGACTTGGTCAGCCCCGTGCGCGAGCCAAACCCGCTAATTCGCGTTTCAATGTCGGCAGGCAAACGAAGCGATGTGGGCATGATCAGACTTGCTGTAATACATTTTAGACAGTGTATCGCAAACGCAGAGTGATGACATCGACGGCCATTGCGCCGCAGTCTGACTTGACAAGTTCAAATTATTTTATATACTTCATTTCATTAAATGTAGTAAACATTTCATATTTTTAATTTTCACTATTCACCGTTATGTGGTCCCTGCTCCTCGTCACCCTGCCCACCCAACCCCATGCCGTTCGCCTGCGCATCTGGCGCGCTTTGAAGGCGCTGGGTTGCGCAGCTTTGCGTGATGGCGCTTATGTGCTGCCAGCGCATGAGGCACCCGCGCTGGAGGCGCTGGCGGTGGAAGTGCGAGACAACGGCGGGCAGGCTTCGGTGTTGTCGCTGTCGCCCAGGGACGAGCTGCAAAAGCAGGAAGTGCTGGCGCAGTTTGACCGCAGCGAAGCGTATGCGGCGTGGAATGAATCCGTCAAAACCAGTTTTGCGATTTACCAAACTTTGCCTGAGGCCGATGCCCGCAAGCGCCTTCGTGTCACTGCCGATGCGCTGAACGCCATCAAGCAGATTGATTACTACCCCGGCTCCAAGGCGGCCGACGCGGATGCCATGCTGCTGCTGCTGCGCCAGGCCTTTGATGCGCGGTTTTCCAAAGGCGAACCGCAGGCCACACTCGCCAAAATTGCGCGGCTGGATGCGGCCAAATTTCAAGGCAAGCGCTGGGCCACGCGGGCGCGCCCCTGGGTGGATCGCATGGCCTGCGCGTGGTTGATCGCCCGCTTCATCGACACGACGGCAAGCTTTGTCTGGCTGCGAGACACCGCCAAGTTACCGCGCGGCACCATCGGGTTTGACTTCGACGGCGCACGCTTCTCCCACGTCGGCAAGCAAGGGCATGAGCGCGTCACATTCGAAGTGCTGATGGAGAGCTTCAGTCTGGATGTCGATGCACAGCTTGAATCCATCGCGCAAGTGGTTCACTACCTGGACGCGGGCGGTATCCCGGTTGCGCAGGCGGCTGGGCTTGAGGCAATCTTGGGCGGTCTGCGTGAAATGCATGCTGATGACGATGCGCTGATCGAAGCGACCCATGGGGTGTTTGATGCGCTCCATGCGAACACAGCCAGCGCATCAAATTTGAAGGGCTGAGCGATGAAAACACAACTCAACAGCGACAGCGCTCGCCCTGCCCCGGTCAGCTTTTATGAAGCATTTCGCTTCTGGCTGAAACTCGGCTTCATCAGCTTCGGTGGCCCGGCCGGGCAGATCGCCATCATGCACACCGAACTGGTCGAGCAAAAACGCTGGATCAGTGAGAAGCGCTTTTTGCACGCGCTCAACTACTGCATGCTGCTGCCTGGCCCCGAGGCGCAGCAGCTCGCCATCTACATCGGTTGGTTAATGCACCGCACCTGGGGCGGCATTGTGGCGGGCAGCCTGTTTGTGCTGCCATCGCTGTTCATCCTGATAGGACTGTCGTGGGTTTACATTGCGTTTGGGTCGCTGCCTGTCGTGGCGGGCATTTTCTATGGCCTCAAACCTGCCGTCACCGCACTGGTGCTGCACGCCGCGCACCGCATTGGCAGCCGCGCGCTCAAGAACAACTGGCTGTGGAGCATTGCTGCGGCAGCCTTCATCGCTATCTTTGCGCTGGACGTGCCGTTCCCGTTGATCGTGATGGTAGCCGCGCTGATTGGCTACATTGGCGGGCGCATCTACCCCAACATCTTCGTCACAGGGGGTGGTCACGGCGCAGCAAAAGCCAGTTACGGCCCCGCGCTGATTGACGACGACACGCCCACGCTCGCACACTCCAGGTTCTCACGTGCGCACCTGTTCAAAATCGTGCTGATTGGGCTGGTTCTCTGGGGTGCGGCATTTGCATTGCTGGTCGCCGCCGTGGGGGCACAAGGCGTTCTGACGCAGATGGCATGGTTCTTCACCAAAGCGGCACTCCTCACTTTCGGCGGTGCCTACGCCGTGCTGCCCTATGTTTACCAAGGCGCGGTTGAGCAATTCCAATGGCTCACCGGCGCGCAGATGATTGACGGCCTGGCCTTAGGGGAGACCACGCCCGGCCCGCTGATCATGGTGGTGGCTTTTGTCGGCTTCATCGGCGGCTGGGTGAAGCAGATTTTTGGGCCAGATGCGCTGTTTTTGGGGGGCGCGGTGGCGGCTACGGTGGTGACCTACTTCACCTTCTTGCCGTCATTCATCTTCATCCTGGCCGGCGGGCCGCTGATCGAGACCACGCACGGCAATTTGAAATTCACCGCACCGCTCACGGCCATCACGGCGGCCGTGGTCGGTGTGATATTGAACCTGGCGCTGTTCTTTGCGTACCACGTGCTGTGGCCCACCGGGTTCAGCGGGCGGTTTGACTACATCTCTGCGGCCATCACCATCGTCGCCGCGATCGCACTATTTCGCTTCAAGGTCGGCGTGATACCGCTGCTGTCGGCTTGCGCGGCAGTGGGGCTTGCGGTGAAGTCACTGTTTTGAATGATCCCGATTTCTCAACCCGCCTCGTATGAGGCCTGGCTGTGATGGGCGCAGCAAGTTCGTCGGAGCTATTTTTTTTAAAGAGGAAACACCATGACAACTCATAACCAAAACTCCAACAACTTGTCGACAAACATGCCGATCAGTGAGCTTGCCGCGTGGCGTGAGCAAGGGCGAATGCACCTGCTGCTGGACGTACGGCGCGACATCAAACGCGCGGCCGAGGCGGATGAACTCTCTGGCACGATCTGGCGCAACCCTGCCCAGTGGCTGGACTGGAAGGACCACATCGCAACCGGCGCGCCGGTGGTGGTGTATTGCGCCTACGGGCACGAGCTAAGCCAGGCTATGGCAGTCTGCCTGCGTGTGCTGGGCCACAATGCAAAATACCTGGAAGGCGGCATTGATGAATGGCGCAAAGCCGGCCTTGCCACGCAGGCCATTGCTGGAGAAACCCCATGAAATGGATTACCCGTGCGCGCCCCAAAATTGACCGTATCGCCTGCCCCTGGCTGATCGCCCGCTTCATTGACAAAGAGCCCGAGTTCCTGTTCTGGCGATGTACGACGCGCTGTATTCATGGTGCTGCCACGCGCAGGGCGAAAAACACAACTGGACTTATCCGCCCATGCCAAAACCAGTGCCCAACTGGCTGCTGAATCCGGAGTATTGAAAGTACACGCAACTCTATTGGGTTTTCTGCGCCGTACCCGCTTTCGGTTTGGCAGGGTCTGGTGCCAGTGGAGGATTGCCTTTGAGTTCGTCAGAAGAAGGCTCGCTGCCCTCAAAAATATGGTAGCGACGCACTACCCGGCCGTCACGGTAAGCTGGAAAAACCCTGGTGCTGGACAGCGCCGGAAAATAGCTTCCGTCAGGGCCCATGGAGTCCGCATCGGTCCAAACGGAAAACCCGTGCTTTGTGTCCGGGTCCTGTGACTGGCCCCACAGCACGAACTGGCTTGGCCTGGACCTTGCGGCAGTCCGTGCGGGTACGCTGCCGCCGGTGTAGTAAATAATTTCTGCGCTGAGCTGATGCGATGGTGTGACAACCGGCTTTTGGTCGGCGTGCTTCTTCAATTCAGCACCCAGCTCTCGCCAGCCGTAAAAAGCGTTCGTGAAATCTGCCGCCGCGAGTTCCTCCGAGTAGCGCGCCAACGGGATGATGCCGAATCGTGCCTGCAGTGTCGCAACCAGAGACAGGACCAGGCTTGACACCAGTGCCGCCGACCAAAGTGAGCGGCGCCATTTTGAATTGCCGTCGAGGCAATATTGGGTGACCAGCAGACTGAATGAAAAGTACGCGAACATCGGCCAATTGGGATTGGCCACCTTCCTCAGCGAGGTAAAGCCAAAAAACAGGATGACCGGCGCGGCCGTGCATATCAGGAAAAGGGCAGCTTTATCTCTTCGATAAAGGCCGGCAAAGGCGGCCCAGATTCCCACGAACCAGGCGACAGGACCGCTGATGAGCAGTTGCCCCGCTACGTATTCGCCAACCTGGGTCAGGTCGATCGCCTCCACGCTCAAACCGTTCCTTAACTGAAATAGAAAAGAGACACCGTCATGCTGGAGGTTCCAGAAAATGACAGGGGAAAAACAGGCCAGTCCGACCAACACTGACAGATAGGGATAACGGGTCTTGAGCCACTTGCGGTCATCCGCCAACAGCAGGTAAATGAAAAAGCAGGGGACCATCAGGATGGCGGTGTACTTGGACAGCAGCGCCATCCCGAAGCTCAACCCCAGCGCGTACCAAAGCCATGGTTTCTGGCTCTGAATGACTTGCCAGAAGAGGTAAACACTGAGCGACCAGAACATGAGCACGGGAACGTCGGGGGTCATCACGATCATCCCGAGCATGCTCAGCGGGTAAGCGTTGAACAGCATGACACTGCCTGCTGCCAGCGGCACGCTCTTGTAGAGTTGCATGCCAAGCCGCCACATCAGGGCGCTCATTGCCACCACAAATACCGGTCCTGAAATTCGCACCCAGAGCTCCGCCTGTGAAAACAGCGTGCCCAGCCAGATGACATAGGCGACCATTGGCGGGTGGTCAAAATAGCTGGCGTCCAGGTGGCGCGACCACAGCCAGTAATAGGCCTCATCCGGGTGCAGTTGCAAGGTTGCCGACAGGTAAAGGCGCCACAGCGTCACGGCGGCCACCAGCAGGATGGTGTTGCGCCTGGTTAGAAACATTCCCATGGAGATTCGGTCCAATAGTTACTCAATCGGAGTGCGCCAATTGCGCATCAGATCGTTCATTTTCACGGGTCAGTCCGCACCAGGGGAAGCTCTTTGACCTGGAAAAACTGAACACTCGAGACGCACTGGACATCAGCAAGACGATACCAAATCCAGCCACTTTGCAACAATCGCCTAAAGTGTCTCATTGCTCCCACATTTGCAGTAAATTTTATCATTGCTCAATTCACATTGCTTTGGCGCTTTGATGGTACAAAATGGATTTATGAATACTGACTTCGCCTTCAAAAGTGCCCTGGAATTGTCGCGTGCCGTCGCCTCCCGCCAGGTTTCCCCGGTCGAACTGATGCAGGCTACGCTGGCTCGGGTTGAACTGCTCAACCCTGGACTTAACTGTTTTTCCGCCTACGCGCCGGAACAGGCGCTGGAAGCAGCGAAGCAGGCCGAGCTCGCCCTGATGGCTGGCCAGCCGGTTGGCAAGTTGCATGGCCTGCCAATCTCAATCAAAGATCTGATTGCCGTCAAGGACCTCAAGTTTTCCTTTGGATCACGCGTCATGGTGGACAACGTGGCCACCGTGGATGCGCCATCGGTCGAGCGCATTCGTTCGGCCGGCGCATGCATCATCGGCAAAACGACCACCAGCGAGTTTGGCTGCAAGGCGGTGGGCGACTCGCCTCTGGCCGGTATCACCCGCAACCCTTGGGACACCCGCAAAACACCAGGCGG